>DATEMI010000172.1:0-9947 GCA_035275665.1 Terriglobales bacterium
GACGCCCCGCTCCCGCTCTGCAGGTTTTCGCAGCAGTATTCGTTCCGCTTCTCTTCGCAAGGGAAATTTCTCTCATTCTTCGCGATCGTTGCTGGATATCGAGTCTCTGAGCGATGCGGATATCCAATTCTTGTTGAAGAATGCCGCTCGGTTCGCGAATGTCAGTCCCAAAACAGCACCGCTGAGCAGACGCCATGTTGCTCTGCTTTTTTACGAAGCCAGCACGCGCACGCGCTGCTCTTTCGAGCTCGCGGCCAAGTCGCTTGGGGCTTCGACTACTTTGGTGAGCCCGGCGTCTTCGAGTATCGAAAAGGGCGAGTCCCTGATCGATACAGGACTGACGCTCGCTGCGATGGGCGCCGAGTGCATTGTGATCCGTCATCCTTCTTCGGGCGCGCCGCACTTGCTCGCTCGAGAATTGCAGATTCCAATCATCAATGCGGGAGACGGCATGCACGAGCATCCTTCGCAGGCGCTACTCGATTGCTACACCATCCTCCAGCATCGTCGGTCATTGAAAGACTCGCGTCTGTTGCTGGTCGGCGACATTTACCACAGCCGGGTTGCGCGCTCTAACGCGCTGCTTCTGTCGCGCTTGGGAGCGCACGTGACTTTTTGCGGTCCTCCCGCTCTGCTGCCCGATGTTGCTGAGACGATCGCGCCGGGCGTGCGGGTCACGCGCGATTTCGATGCCGCACTACCTGAAGCCGACGTGATCATGATGCTGCGTGTCCAGAAGGAGAGACTGGCCGGATTGCAGCTTTCCGTGGACGAATACGTCCGCGATTATCAGCTCACGCCGGAGCGGTTGGCGCTCGCTCCTCGTGATGCGCTCGTAATGCATCCGGGCCCAATGGTGCGCGGGATGGAACTGACTAGCGAAGTAGCCGATAACACGCGGTCGCTCGTGCTCGAACAAGTGCGGAATGGCGTCGCCGTACGCCGCGCGATTCTGCTGCGCGCGCTTGGAGGTGGACGGTGAAACCGCGCGCACACCCTCCTGATTCCATTCTGATCGTGGGCGGGACGTTGATCGACGGTTCCGGCTCCAAGCCTGCACTGCGTGACGTTCTGGTAGAAGAAGGGCGCATTCGCGCCATTGAGCCACCGGGGAAGATTCCCCGCTCGGATCACTCGATTATTGATGCGAAGAATCTCATCCTCGCGCCCGGATTTATCGATCTCCATGTCCACCTCCGCGAGCCCGGGCAGAGCCACAAAGAGACGATCGCCACCGGCACCGCCGCCGCAGCGGCAGGCGGATTCACAACTGTGTGCCCAATGCCGAACACGGTGCCGGTGAACGACTCGCCGGAGATCACCAGATGGATGCAGGCGCCGGACCGGCGCGCATGCGTGAAGGTTCGTCCCATCGCCGCAGCAACGGTTGGCAGCAATGGCGAAAAGCTCACCGATTATCCGGAACTGGTCGAAGCCGGCGCTGTGGCAGTGACTGATGACGGTCGTCCCATTTTGGGAGATGAAATCATGCACGACGCTCTCAAGGCCGCGCATAAGCTTGCGATTCCCGTCATCCAGCACGCCGAAGACACGCGCATGACTCACGGTGGCGTAATGCACGCGGGTCCGACCTCGTTTCGACTTGGTCTCCGCGGCATTAACGCGCATTCAGAGGCTTGCGTCGTAGGACGTGATATCAATCTGGCCGCAGAAATCGGCGCGCACGTGCACATCGCACACCTATCGACAAAGGAGGCAGTTGAGTATGTGCGGACAGCAAAAGAAAAAGGCGTACACGTCACCTGCGAGGTCACGCCGCATCATCTGCTGCTCACCGATGAGGAGGTGGGTGATTACGACACGAACTGCAAGATGAATCCTCCCTTGCGCAGCGAAGCTGACCGGGAGGCGATGTGGGACGGCCTGCGCGACGGCACCATCGACTGCATCTCAACCGACCACGCACCGCATGCGGCACATGAAAAAGCGCAGGAATTCGATCGCGCTCATGGTTGCAGGCGGCAATGCGAGCGTGGCTGTTCAATGGCTCACGTCTAAACCGGCAGAGGTAATGGCCTGGCAAGATGCAGGCCGCGTGGTCGTGGGCGGCGTAGCCGATCTCACTATCTTTAGCCCTGAAGAAGAGTGGGTATTCACTGCGGAACTCTCAAAATCAAAATCAAAGAACTCGCCCTTCATCGGCAAGAACTTCTGTGGACGCGTGCGCTACACGTTTGTCGATGGGCGACTGGTATACGCGCGTTAGTAAGCTGGGTTCAATGGGAGCATTTCTAGCAATCCACCCCCTTCCTCTCTATGATTAAGAGTTGGGCCGACAGCCGAAAGCCTGTTTTATGACTCCCGATAAGAAGAAACTCGTCGCCGAATCGCCAATTCAGGATGTCTTTGAAGGTCGGCATCCGTCCCCGTCTGAGGTCGAATGGGCTGAGAAAACGCTGGCTCCGGCGCTGGAGAAATCTCCGGAGCGGCCCATCGGCGCCGCTTCAGGCGTGAATCTCGACGAGCACGGTAATACCCGCTTCACGACCATTTCGGGAATGCCGGTTCGGCGTCTCTACACGCAAGCGGATCTTCCTGAAGACTGGAGTACCGAGAAATATCTCGGACATCCCGGTGAAGTCCCCTACACGCGCGGCATTCACGCATCCGGCTATCGCGGCAAGCTGTGGACGATGCGTCAGTTCTCCGGCTTCGCATCGCCGGAGGAGACCAACCAACGCTACAAGTATCTGCTGGCTCACGGCGGCGGCGGGCTTTCGGTTGCGTTCGACTTGCCCACGCTAATGGGCTTCGATTCCGATGCGCCGGAGAGCGAAGGCGAAGTGGGCAAATGCGGCGTTGCCATTGATTCGCTTGAGGACATGGAGATCCTCTTCAACGGCATCGATCTTGAAAAGACGACGGTTTCGATGACGATCAACTCGCCTGCTTCAGTTCTGTGGGCTATGTATCTGGTCGTTGCCGAAAAGCAGGGCGCCGACTGGAAGAAGATTTCGGGTACCATTCAGAACGACATTCTCAAGGAGTACATCGCGCAGAAGGAGTACATCTTTCCGCCTGCGCCTTCGATGCGGCTGGTCATCGATACTTTCGAATTCGGAACTCACTTCACGCCGAAGTTCAACACGATTTCTATCAGCGGATACCACATCCGCGAGGCTGGTTCGACCGCGTTGCAGGAACTGGCATTCACAATCTACGACGGAGTGGAGTACGTGGAATGGGCGCGGCGACGAGGGCTGAACGTCGACGAATTTGGTCCGCGGCTGAGCTTTTTTTTCAATTCCCATAATGACTTCTTCGAGGAGATCGCCAAGTTCCGCGCCTCGCGCAAAATCTGGTATCGGCTGATGAAAGATCGCTTCGGCGCGAAGAACGCTCGCACCTGGCTGATGCGCTTCCATACACAGACCGCGGGCGTCTCGCTCACGGCACAGCAGCCGATGAACAATATCGCGCGTGTCGCCATCCAGGCGCTCGCGGCTGTGCTCGGCGGCACGCAGTCGCTGCACACCGACAGCTACGACGAAGCCTTGGCGCTGCCCACCGAAGACGCGGCACGTATCGCCCTGCGCACGCAGCAGGTAATCGCTTACGAATCGGGAATTGCGCAGACAGTCGATCCACTGGGCGGGTCGTACTTCGTCGAAAAGTTCACGCTCGACATGGAGAAGGGCGCATTCGACTACTTCGACAAGCTCGACGCTATGGGTGGCATGGTCAAAGCCATCGAGCGCGGCTATCCGCAGAAGGAGATCGCCGAAGCCGCATATCAATATCAGCGGGCGGTCGAGAACAAAGAGAAGATCATTGTGGGCGCCAATGATTTTATGATCGAGGAGAAGCTGCCCGAGATCCTCTACATCGACTACGAAAAGGTAGCCGATCACCAGACGCGCAAGCTCAACGCGCTGAAGTCACGCCGATCAAACGAAGAAGTTCAGCGCCGCCTCGAAGCCCTCAAGAAGGCCGCTGCGCAGCAGCCTGTCGTAAAACCGGACGGCAAGATGTCCGACGCGAACACTATGCCCTATATCATCGACGCCGTACGTGCCTACGCCACCGTTGGCGAAATCTGCAATGCCTTGCGGGAGGTGTATGGCACGTATGCGGAAGTGAGCATCACTTGAGGACCACTGATCTTGGTCACGCCTGCCGAGATAGACAGATTGCTCCAAAGCATATTCGATCCTGCCGCAAATAGCGCTGGATTCCAGAAGCTGAAGAACCGAAAGTATGTTAGGGAACGTAGCCCTCATTTTCGAGATGTACTGCAATTCCGAAGTTTTGTTTCCCTAGACTTCGTCTGGGGCGTGTCTCTGAATTTTGTGCCCCACATTGCTGGACGGTACACCGAGTCCGTTCAATGGCATAGAACGAAAATTGGCGCTCGGGCCGATCTCTCCTTCGGCGGCAACGAGAGCACCCATGTTCCGAAATATCGCTTTCAATTAGAGAACGCCGAGAAAGCGGTCGAGAGTCTCATATGCGTCAGGGATGTTGGTCTGCAGGAGGCGCTCTCATTTTTCGACCAAATAAGAACGTTTAGGGATTTGGGTGGACTGTTCCTCGACGTTGCCACCCAGCCACGCTCATTTCGACACTACTATCAAAAATCATTGGCTTACTGCTTCTATTTGGCTAAATCGGGAGACGAGATTCGGGCAAGGCGTTTCATGTCGCTATGGATTCAAAATTCGCACTTTCGTGAGGAGACTAACGACAAGATCCTCAGGCTTTTCGAGCGTACATGCCTGGCTCCAGTGGCTCCACAGTGAACTGAAGCTGTCTCAGGCGCGCTCCTCACGCTGGTAATCTAGGCTATTACTTTAGACCTATTACAATTGCCTGAATGGCTCACCAGGCCCTGCAAACCGAACCTGCATCGCTACATGAGCGCGCACAGCGACTCGAAGCCGCGCTGCGCAGCATCATTCGTGGCAGCGATGAGGTCGTTCGTCTGGCACTGGTCGCGGTCTTCGCCAAAGGCCACCTGCTGATCGAGGGCGTTCCCGGAGTGGGAAAGACTACGCTCGGTCATACGTTGGCACGAGCACTCGATTGCATTTTCCAGCGTGTCCAATTCACCAGCGACATGCTGCCCAGCGATCTGCTGGGCACGTCGATCTACTCAGCTGCCGAAGAGCGTTTTGAATTTAAGCCTGGACCGGTGTTCACCAACGTTCTGCTCGCCGACGAAATCAATCGGACAACTCCCAAAACCCAATCTGCGTTGCTTGAAGTCATGAACGAAGGTCAGGTCACTGTAGACGGACAGGCGCGCGAAGTTCCGCGTCCTTTTTTGGTCATCGCGACGCAGAATCCCGTAGAGCATCACGGCACATATCCGCTGCCGGAATCGCAGCTTGATCGTTTTCTCCTGCGCGTGCAAATGACTTATCCTGCGCGCGAAGGCGAGCGCGAAATTTTGCGCGCAGAAGCTGGAGCTGCGCGCCTGGATGAAGTCCGACCAGTGCTGAGCGCCGGCGACGTGCTCGAGATGCAGGAGCAGGTAAGGCAGATTCGGGTCGATGAATCGCTGGTGAACTACCTGTTGGAGATCGTGAAGAGAACGCGCGAATCCGAGCAGCTCTCGCTGGGAGTGTCGCCGCGCGGTTCGCTCATGCTCTATCGCGCAGCCCAGGCTATGGCTTTTGTTGAAGGCCGAAGTTTCACCACTCCGCATGACTTCAAACGTCTTGCCGTTCCCGTTTTTGCACATCGCGTCGTTGTAAACGCACGTTATAGCTCGAATCTCAAAGCCTCCGAGCAGGCGGAGAGCATTTTGGCAGAGATTGTGGACGGCGTCTCTGTTCCAGCTTAACCATGCGTTCGCTTGCACGCTTCCTGATGATTCTTACACTCGTGGTTTGGGTAGGCGGAATCATCTTCTTCTCTTTTGTGGTTGCCCCCACGCTCTTCGCCACGCTGCCCAAACCTGAACTCGCGGTTACCGTAGTCGGCGCGTCGCTGACAGCATTGCACCTGATCGGAATTGTTTGCGGCGCTCTCCTTTTTGTGCTCACTTTCATCATTCCGGTTGGGAAGATCAGAGCCGTTCGTGCGCTGGTAATCGTAATGGTGCTGCTGACGGCAATCTCTCAGTTCGTTGTGATGCCGCAGATGCAACACATTCGCGACCTCGTCGGCGGCTCGATTGAGGCGCTACCACCGAAGGACGCCGGGCGAGCTGCGTTTGATCGCCTTCACCAGTTCTCGGTCGCACTCGAGGGAGCTACGCTCATGGCTGGACTAATCGTGATTGGCTTGATCTCTCGTGAAATTAAGGAACAGACCCGTTCTCAATAATCAGAACGTTTCCACTTCCGGAGTCGCGGCAAGCAAGGTTTTGGTGTACTCGTGACGCGGAGCAGAGGTGATCTGCTCAGCATTTCCGAGTTCCACGATTTCGCCTTTGCGCATGACAGCGATTCGCGTTGAGAGATAGCGCACGACCGGCATTGAGTGCGAGATAAAGAGATAGGTCAGCCCGAATTCCCGCTGCAATTTCGCAAGCAGATTGACGATCTGCGCGCCTACGCTTACATCGAGTGCCGACACCGGTTCGTCTAATACGATGAATCGCGGCTTAAGCGCCAGTGCCCGCGCGATGCCGATGCGCTGCCTCTGTCCGCCTGAGAATTCATGCGGGAAGCGGTCGAGCGCGCTCTCGTCGAGTCCCACGGCTTTCAGGAGTTCGGCTGCGCGAACACGTGCCGGGGCAGTTCCATTTTGGTCGGATCCGTCGTGAATGCTCCAGGGCTCACGGACGATGTCGAAGACATGCATGCGCGGGTTGAGCGAGGCAAAAGGATCCTGAAAGACTATCTGCATATCGCGGCGCAGCTTGCGCATTTCCGAGTACGATGCTCGCAGTACATCGTGTCCATCGACTCGCACTGATCCTGAGGTCGGCTCGATGAGCCGCAGAACCATTCGTCCCAGAGTGGTTTTGCCGCATCCAGATTCACCTACCAGGCCCAGAGTTTCTCCGGCAAAGATGTCGAGCGAGACGCCATTCACCGCCCGCACTTCTTCACTGCCCTGAGTGAACATGGCGCCGCTGCGGATGTAAACCTTTGTGAGATCCCGGATTTGCAACAGCGGCTGCGGCATGTAGCGATGCTAGCAAATGGTATGCGACGGGCAGCATGGCATCGGCGGTACAATCCTCACAATGGCGGACTCTCCTACTCCCGTTCCTTCTTTCGGCCCGACTAACGCCGAGGAATCGCGACCGCCAATCGTTCCTATCGCGATCGGCGCTATCGCAGTGTTGGTCGTGATTGCACTCATGATCTTCTTCGGGAGAAAGAGCTCGCACGATTCCAGTACGCCTTCCACTCCCGATCCTTATGCTGCCAATCTCGTGATCTCCAGCCCATCGATGAGCACTGCGGCGAATTTCGCTGGCCAGGAAGTTACGTATATCGAGGGAAAAATCGCGAACAACGGCGATAAGACTGTAACCAGCGCAGTTCTGCAGATTGTCTTTCACGACAGCCTTGGGCAGGTGGTGCAAAAAGAGACGCAGCGGCTGATGGTGATCACCACGCGCGAGCCGTATATCGATACCGCGCCTCTCAGCAGTGCGCCGTTGAAGGCCGGCCGAATGCGGGAATTCCGTCAAACCTTCGAGCATGTCAGCTCAGAGTGGAATACGCAGCTTCCAGAAATTACCGTCGTCAAGACATCGACGCAGTAAACAATCTACTTTGATCCTGCCGTCCTTACTATGCCGTGGCGGACTGTCTCGTCCTGCCACATGCGAAAGCCGCCGATGAAGGCATTCTTATTGCTGCCGAGACGAACGCCCGCGGGAAGATGGTCGAGTTTCTTGGCATTCCCGCCGCCGAGGACGACATCGTCGGCCTGCACTGCCTGCCGAAGCTGCGCGACCACGTAAAAAACGTTCTTCTGCCACTTCTTGTTGCCCATGCGTTCGAGCCCGCGTTTACCGAGATAGTCCTCATAGGTGCGGCCTTTCTTATAAGGAAGGTGAGCAAGTTCCATTGGCTGAAGTACGCCATCGACGATCATCGCCGACCCCAGCCCTGTTCCAAGACCGAGAAAGAGCATGCGTCCTTTCTTATAGCTGCCCAGGGCCTGCATTGCCGCGTCGTTGATGATCTTCACCGGCTTCGCGAAAGCTTTGCGATAGTCAAACTTCACCCAGCCCGGTGCGAGATTGAAGGGTTCATTGATAGGCCGACCCTGCACCACCGGCCCCGGGTAGCCGATCGACACAGCTTCGTAATTCCAGTCCTTCACCGCATTCTTAACCTGCTTCACCATCTCCCGCGCGTTGAGTTTGGGACCAGAGGGAATTTTCCGCACTTCCTTTTGTCCGGTGGCGAGCAGCTTTACGTTGGTACCGCCGACGTCAATGGCGAGCACGTGCTGCTTTGATTGCTGTGTTGAGGTTCGAGAACTGCTTTTGATTACGGTCATGAGTCGCTTGCTCAGCAGAGGCTACCGCAAGCGTACAAAATTTGGGAATGGGCTGTCACATCTAGGTCCGATCGACAGACTTGACGCTGTTCATGAACAAAACTGAGAACTATTACGCAAGTTCCATTTCGGCCCGTGTCAATTCGTAACTTTCTAAAACATTTCTTAACAGAGCATGATGCAACTCGGTCCTACTCTGAGGGTTGAGGAGGCGTCATGAGCGCTCGTTTCCTTTTTCGGACAATGTGGCTTGTTTTAGGAGTGCTGCAGATTGCAGCTGTTGTTTGCGCTTTTGAGCGTCCTGCTCACGCGTATGTCGATCCCGGATCGGGATACATGCTGCTGCAGGTGATCGGCAGTATGTGTGCCGGAGCTATCTTCTATTTACGTCACCGGCTCCGCCGGTTATTTGCATTCGGCGCCCAGTCCTCCTCGGAGGCCGAGACCAGCGTAGACAAGTAGGAAGCATCCGTTGTCCTCCCCCGCTGCAACATTTCGTGATCCCGCCGGCTCGCTTCGCATTGATGATGAGCGCGTGCTGCGCACAGTTCACGCAGAGTACGCCGAAGATTGTCTAAACTTTCTTGGTTCCGAATTGGCACAGAGCTGGATCGCCACTGGTCGCCTCGTAGAAACCCACGTTCTCTCCAGCGCTCCCGGCGAGGAACTCGAGCTGGAACACCAGCGGGTTTTCTTTCCGTCATATCCCTGGGAGTGGACGCCCGGTCAGTGGATCGCAGCTGCCGAACTGACACTCGACTTTGCTGAACAGCAGCTGTCGATCGGTAGAGTTCTGAAAGATGCAACACCTCTTAACGTTTTGTTTGAAGGCAGCCGGCCGGTGTTCGTCGATGTGCTTTCGACCGAGGCTCGCGAACTGCAAAATCCGTTGTGGATGGCCTACGGACAGTTCGTCCGCACGTTCTTGCTGCCGTTGGCTGCGTATAAATATCTTGGATGGCCCTTAGCTGCGAGCCTGTCGCGCCGCGATGGTTATGAGCCGCGCGATCTGTATCCGTATCTATCTGCCTGGACACGACTTCAGCCTGCAGTGTTTTCCCACGTGACTCTTCCATTTCTTCTTGAGAAGAAGAACGGAAACAGCACTCCTGTGGGAAAACTGAAGCAGCGGCCCGATGTTGCGCTCTACATGCATCGGCGGCGCATCAACCATTTGCGACGAGCACTCCGCGCGTTTACTCCCAAAGTGGGAGATTCCAAATGGAGCGCCTATCCTGAGAGCGCCTCCCATTACACCTCTGACGATCGCGCCGAAAAGCAAGAGTTCATCGAGCGCATTCTGTACACGGCGAAGCCTGCTCACGTGCTCGATATCGGCGCGAACACCGGCGAGTACTCGCGTTTGGCAGCGCAAGCCGGAGCCAATGTGATCGCCTGGGATACAGACGTGGCCGCGGCCGAGCAGAACTGGCGCGCCGCATGTGAGTCGCGACTGCCAATACTTCCGATCATCGCAGATGCTGCGCGACCCACTCCCGCTCTCGGTTGGCAGA
>DATEMI010000173.1:0-7461 GCA_035275665.1 Terriglobales bacterium
CGGCGGCGAGATACGAGATCTTTCCGGAGAACTTCTGCGGGTAGGAATCAGTCTCAATCGTGACTGGATCGCCGACGTGAACGTACGCGAGATCGCTCTGATAGACATTCACGATCACCCACACCGTGCTCATGTCGGAGATGGTGAAGACTTGGGTCTGACCCGCCTGCAGCAGTTGACCGGGGGCGACGGTCTGGTCGACGACTTCTCCGCTGATCGGCGCCAGCACCGGCAACTCGGGAGCGGCAGTGGCCTTTGCTATCGTGCGGGGATCTTTCACGCCTAGAATGTGCAGGCTTTGCTCGGCGGTTTGCAGATCGGCGTCGGCTTGCGTTCGCGCCGATTCAGCATCGAGCAGATCTTTTTCGGCGATCGCATGATGCTGATAAAGGTCCTGCGCACGCGCGTAGTTCTTGTCCGCGACTGTCGCGGTCGTCGCGGCTTTCAAGTACGTCGCGCGAAGTTGAGAAAAATCGGGACTGCTGACGTAGAGCATCGGCTGCCCGCGAGTGACGTGCAGGCCGGGAGCTACAGCAATGCGAGCCACCGGGCCGCCGATTGCGGAGATCACGGGAGTCGTCTTGAAAGCGTTGTACGCAACTGCGCCGGGTAAGCGGAGAACGCGATGCAGCTGCACCGGCTCAACATCGTAAAGCTGCACATGGCCCATCTGATCGGGAGGAACGGTGAAGAGACTTGCTTGCGACGATGACTTCGCCGCGGTGTCATTGACCTTCGCCTGCTCGCGCGAACATGCGACTGCGAATGCGAAGATGCTCGCCGTCAGCGCGAGCAATACCTTGGTTTTGGCTTGGTTTCTCACGGCAGACTCCTTGTGCCCACGGCCTGGCGGAGCTGTTCAAGAGAGACCATGTAGGCGGCCAGCGACTGACGGTACGCGAGTTGGGTCGCGCGATAACTGCGCTCGGCATCAAGAAAATCGAGCAGACTGGCAGCGCCACGCTGGTAGGCGTACGCGCTAATATCACGTGAGTCCTGCGATTGCTTCAGGTATCCCTTCTGATACAACTCGATGATTTTGCCGTTAGTCTGAAGCGATTCATATGCGTTGCGCACATCGGTTAGCACCGTCTCTTCGGCTTCGCGTGCGGTTTCGTCGAACTGCGTGATCGCGTAACGCGTCCTCGCGATTTCCCCTTGATTGCGATCGAAAATGGGAATCTCCATCGTGAACAGCAAGTCACCAGTGTTAAGCCCGGCGACGTGCGAATACTGGAACGTGCTGTTCAAATCGCGTTTTCCATTCGCCTGCGCAAGCTGATATTGGCTGCGCGCTGCGGTCACTCCCTGCTGCGCGGCGCGAAGATCGGGACGATTGGCGAGAGCTTTTGCTTGCAGATCTGGAAGCCCCAGGGTGACTGGCTGGTATCCAAGGTCGCCGATTACCTGGTAGTCGGCCGTGACCGAGTCATAGCCGACGAGCTGTCGCAGCGCAGCCAGCGCCTGCACCTGGCTGAGCTCGGCTTGCGACTTGTCATTTTGGAACTGGAGAAGTTGTAGCTGAATCTTCAGGAAATCGCCTTCGCTGATCTGTCCGGCTTTGTACTGCAACTGACCGATGTTGACGGTCTGCTGGAAGCTGTCGAGGTCCTGTGTTGCCAGTTCGACATTGGCCTTCGCCAGCAGTGCATTGACAAACTGCTGGCTGACATTGAAAACGATCGTCCGCTCCGCGTCGGCTACTTGCGACTGCGTTACGAATGTTTGATCACGTGCGGCGGAGATCCTGCGCTGGCGCTTGTGTCCGCGCTCGAAGGTGTAGCCAATGCCAGCGTCAAACTCGGAAATGGTATTGAAGTTATCGGCCGTGGCGGCGGTAAACGGGATGAAGAGGCTATTGAAGGTGAAGACCGGGTTGGGATGGATTGAGGCAGTAAGTTCCTGCGCCTGGCTCTGCTGAACCTGCGTCCTCGTCGCGCGCAGAGCGTGGTTGTGCTCGAGCGCCATCTGTATGGCCTGATCGAGCGTGATCCGCGACTCGGGCTGGCCTATGGCTTCGCCCAGAGCAAGCGCGACGAAGCACGCGAGCAAAGCTCCGCGCTTCAGGGACTTCATCCGAATTGTTCGCAAAATGAACTTTGATAAATAAAAACAGCACGCGCGAGACATGCCTGCGCACCTCCTCGTCCGCTAGAACAACGAAATTGACTAGAGGAGGGGAGGGGGACGGCTGTAAAGAGCGAGTTCTCGATCGCTAGAGGAAGCTACGAGTTCCTCGTGATCGATTGGTTCCGCGATCACGAGAAGCGGCGACCACGTGGAGAAGGCAATTGCGTGCGTTGCCGATTGCAGGGTAATGCAAATAAGACAGACGCCGGTCTCGCCAGAGGCGCGTTCAGCCGAACCGCGTCCATGCTGCCAGGAATGAAAGACTACATCTCCGCACGAATGGGCAGCCTCCGCAATGCCGGTGCACAACAGCATCGCGACACACACGCCCAAGATCAGTCTGCGAGGCAGACTTAGACGATCAAAAGTCGTGGCGGTGCGTAAAGAAAGCATGAGCGAAGAAATGCTGAGCCGAGTTTATGGTACAGGAAAACTCCTTTTTGTGAAGATAACGGCCTGACATGTCTAGTATTCCCGCAGGTTCCATCCGCGCATTCTGCGCTACCTTGGATGAATGATCTCGGAGCCGATTACCGGTTTTGTGCTCGCAGGCGGCCAAAGTCGGCGAATGGGCAGGGACAAACGTGAAATCGAGTGGGGTCGCGAAACTCTGCTGACCCACGGGGTGAACCGCATGCGCGAGTCTTTTCCGGAGGTGATTATTCTCGGCCCTTCATCATCGGATTTCTTTCCTAATCTGAGTGACGAGTTCGCGAACTCAGGGCCATTGGCAGGAATTCAGTCCGGCCTCCGCCATTCCAAAACCGACTGGAATTTTTTCCTAGCAGTTGATATGCCACTGGTTTCCACTGCTCTCTTGCAGTTCATCGCCGAGAGATGCGGTCCCAACTACCTGGCCGTAGTGCCGGAAGCGCCTGTTTCAGACCTGGATCCGTCCGATTTGGAACGGAGATCAGCTTCAGGTAGAGGGATCCGCCAACTGCAGCCGCTTTGCGCTGCGTACCATCGGGGATTCTTGTCCCTGGTGGAGCGAGCGTTATCAAATCGGGAACTGTCGATTCGGCGCTTGTTAGAACAGGCAGCTCAGGGCATGATGGGTACGAAACCCAACGCAATACGCGTGATTGAGCAGCACGAACTAACTTCTGCAGGTTTCGTCCCTGAGATGCTGATCAACGTCAACACGCCTGCGGATCTGGAGCGCGCGAAGGGCTTAGCTAAACGTTTTCATGTCGACTGACGGAATTCATCTGGTAGAAACTCCGAGCGCTCCTCCGGCCGAGGTGCGTCCTTATATCGAAGTTAAGGACGTGTGCAAGGCATTCGGATCAAACGTAGTTCTCGAGCACGTGAGCTTCGATGTGCCTCCCGGGCAGACGATGTGCATTCTCGGGCGCAGCGGCGTAGGGAAGTCAGTGTCGCTCCAGCTCATTATGGGATTCCTGAAGGCCGACGGCGGCGAGGTGATTGTCGCGGGCGAGGACATCACGAACATGGACGAGCCCAATCTGGAACGCATTCGGAAGGAAGTCACTATGGTGTTCCAGAATGGGGCTCTCTTCGATTCCCTCAGTGTTGGCGAGAACGTTGCTTTTCCGCTGCGCGAACGGCGCGATCTGAATGAGGAACAAATCTTCCAGGTCGTCGATGGCCTGCTCGAAATGGTCGGCGTGAAACCTATGCGCGATCTTCTTCCTTCGGATCTCTCGACCGGCATGAAGCGTTCAGTCGCGATTGCGCGTGCACTAGCTGCCCAGCCGGAGTGCATTCTCTATGACGAGCCAACTACGATGGTCGATCCACTGATGGCCCAGTTGCTTGGGGACCTGATTAAGAAGCTCAAATTTCAACTCAAGCTGACGAGCATCGTCGTAACCCATGACATGCGCCTCGCGCACAAACTCGCCGACCGCGTTCTCTTCCTGCATGAAGGCACCGCGCTCTATTTTGGGACAATGAAGGGCATGGCCGAGAGTGACAATCCCGTCTTGCGTCAGTTTCTCGAACTGGACGAACTGGACGCTCCGGCGTAGCCCACTTGTAATTTCCGCGCATATCCTGTAAGTTCCTGTCCTTCGTTTCGGCCACTCGTCATGAACTCGCAGGCTCTGGTGAAGTGCGAAGAGCAGTCATCCAGACTCGCGCAGGTCCCCCCTGCGGGACTGTTCGCGCGCATACCGCAACAGACTCCCCTTCAACAATCGCTGTGGTTGGTGCAGAAGTACCGATGGACAATTGCGGCTTTCGTGTTTGGCAGCGTTCTAGTCGCGGCGCTCGTTGCTGCGCTTCAGCCTCGGGCCTATCGCGCGACTGCAAACCTCGCCATTTATCGCGATAGCGAGAGCGGAGTCTCACTGAGCAAGACTCTGGGACTCGGGTCCGGCGATTTGGATGATTACTCCGTCAGCCTCGACACTCAGTTGCACATTCTCCAGAGCCGCACACTGGCGCTATTTGTGGTGCGCAAGCTGGGGTTGGATAAAAACGCTGGCTTCATGCGAGAAGCCAAACTGATACCTGCAACGCCGCCTTCTGAATCTTCCGAATTGGGCGAGACGGCAGTGGAAAGCGCTGCGGCTGACGTTCTGCTCTTTCATCTTGCTGCCAATACCGTGAAGCAAACGCGAATTGTCGAGGTCAGCTACACCGGACCCGATGCTCAGTTGAACGCGCAAATCGTAAACACGCTTGTCGACGGCTTCATCGACGACAGCATTCGTTCACGCTACGAAGCGTCTACCCGCTCAGCACGGTTTCTATCCAGCCAGTTGACCGACCTGCGTACCAAGGTCGAAGAATCGCAGCAGAAGCTTGTTGCATATGAGCGCGAGCACAACATCGTCGGAACTGACGACAAACAGAACGTCATCACCGCCAAACTCGAAGACCTGAACAGGCAGCTCACGGCCGCTGAGGCGGAGCGCATGGAGAAAGAATCGATCTATCAGACCGTCGCCTCCGGCGATCTGGACCAGCTTCCCGAAATGAAATCAACGGAGAATCTGCAGGCCTTGCGCCTGCGGGAAGCCGACCTCAAGAACGAATACGCGCAGGCGACCACGACCTATGGCCCGAACTATCCGAAAGTTATCGAGTTGAATAACCGGATTAAAAGCGCCGATGCCAGCATTCAAGCTGAGCTGAAGCGCGTCCAAGCGCGAGCGAAGGGCGAGTACCTGGCCGCAGCACGTGCTGAGCAAAAGCTGAAAACGGCGTTCGAGCAGCAGAAGCAGGAAGCCAATCGCCTGAACGAAAGTGCAATTCAATACGGACTCCTGAAGCGCGACTTTGATTCCAATCGCCAACTCTACGACAGCCTTCAGGAGCGCATGAAAGAGGCCGGGGTCGCGGCTGGTCTGCGTTCGAGCAACATCCGTGTGATTGATGCAGCGGAAGTACCTCGCAGGCCGGTGTCTCCGAATTTGGGAAAGGCCTCCGTCATCGGACTGTTTCTTGGTTTCGTCCTGAGTGCGATCGTTATCGCACTACAGGAAGGAATGCACCGAGCATTGGATGATCCAGCCGACGTTGAAGCGTTCACAGCGATGCCATCGCTCGCACTCATTCCCGAATATCAGCCTGAATCGTTGCAAATCCTGGAGCCGGAATCCCCAACTAGAAACAATCTCATTTCCCTGACCAAGCCAAATTCGGCCGAAGCAGAAGCGTATCGCGCGCTCGGAACTTCGATTTTGTTCTCACCGCCGGAACTGAAGACGCTAGTCGTGACGAGTTCTCTACCCGGTGAAGGGAAAACAAGCGTCGCAGCCAATTGTGCTGTGATCATCGCTCAACAAGGCAAACGCGTGCTCCTGGTCGACGCGGACCTGCGCAAGCCGACGCTCCATACCTGCTTCGGATTATCGAATGCTCGCGGTCTCACGAGCATCCTTCGCGGTGTACACGCGACCGATGAGATCGCGTGTCCGGTCTCTACACTGCCGCAGCTTGCGATTTTGACTGCCGGCCCCGAAGAAGCGATGCCCGCTGAAATGCTAGGCTCCTCCCCCATGCATGCTCTGATGCGCGCGTGGCGCGAGCACTACGATTACGTGATCATCGACACGGCACCGATACTCGCGGTCACCGATGCGCTGCGAATCGCACCGGAGGCGGACTCCATGCTGCTCGTGATGCGTTCTGGTCAGACAACGCGCGAGGCTCTCGCCCGCGCCTGCTCCTCGCTGAATCGACACGCAGTACCCGTTTTGGGGATTGTAGTAAATGCAGTGAACTTCCGCTCATCCAAACCGTACTATGGGTACCACGAACAGCTTGAGAAGACGTACTATCGGCAAACTTGATAGAACATTGAATCGAAAATCGCGAACGTGGGGCTAGAGAGATTAGGCCGCCCTATCACGGCGTTCGACAGCGAGTGTGTAGAGTTTCTGGCGCCCGGCTCGCTCCATAGCGGCAAAGGCCTTACTCGCGGCCCGATCGGCGTTGGCGGCAACTCGGCAGAGCGCAATTATGACGACCAGCAAAACCGCCCAGATCGCAGTTCCAAGAAGCCACCACATAATCAATCAGATTCGAGAGCGTCACACCAAGGTTGCACAGCTTGTATGTTGCTGATTCTATGACAGCTCGCCCTTCTTTCGAGCCGGCGCAGATCGGCCAAGGCGCGCCAATAGATTTATTCTTCGAAAAAGAGGCGCCTCGATGGATTGATCGGTATCTCAGCCGCACATATCAAGAACGCAGAAATCTCATCCTCAGCGCCGTCCTTGCGGAACTCTCGACAGCAAGAATGAACCGGGCGGCGGAATATAGAGCCCTGGACTTTGGATGCGGGGCGGGAGTGTTCGTCGAAGCTCTTTCCAGAATGGGAATCAGAGTGACTGGTGTGGATCGCTCGCCAGCCATGATCGAAGTCGCGCAATCCCGGCTTGGATCATCCGGCAACGCAGAACTTGAATTGCTTCGCGACGACTTCGGTGAGGATGCGGCATATCGGCGGCGTTCGTACGATCTTGTCCTCTGCCTCTCGGTGCTGGAGTTTGTAGCCAATCCCGCAGAAATCATCGCCCACTTGACCGCATTGCTTCCCGCAGGCGGATTGCTACTCCTGACGGTGCCGAATCGGAACAGCTATTTTCGCCGACTCGAGCAGTTTGCATTTGATCATCCGTCGTTCAATCGCTGGCTTCCGGGGCTAAATCATTTAGCTCTGCCCGACTGCTATCTCCGCCATCAGGCGCGGCAATTCACAGCAGAAGAACTTGTGCATTCAACGAAGCCCCTCGGGCTAGAGGTGGAGCAGCATCAATTTCATGTAGCTCCGAGCTTATGTTCATCGATCGAGAGATTTGAGAAAGTCGGGATGATGATTCTGTTGAGCTTTCGGAAACGCATTCGCACCGGCTA
>DATEMI010000174.1:0-2630 GCA_035275665.1 Terriglobales bacterium
GGCCAAAAGTGTCAAGAAACCCAGATAGAGGGTGGGGACCACTGCGAACACGATCAGCAAGAAAATGCGAGCAGTGATAAGAGCTTTCGGCGACGGTTTCAACATTTGGCTCGCATTTTTTCTATCAAATCCGCCCAGCAATTACGGGATTGAAAAGCAAATTCTGCTGTGCTCCAATCACCATGACTTTAGCGCAAAAACATACCATCCTTGGTTCAATTCGAGACGGGTGCGACCTTCTCCCCGCAAATGTGATTAACAGAGAGTCATCATCAGCGGATCCATTGCAGAAGGCACGGCCATTTCAAAAGGTTGTAGCGTTACCTGTTGCACAAATCAGCCCTTGCTGAACCCAATGACGACCTGGTTCCGTTCAGTTGAACATGACTTCACACCGCGTGGAGAGTAACAACCTTCCGCTATGAGTTGTGAGTATGCATTCAGCACGGGCTAGCGCGAGATCCCCAGTTCACGCGCGAGTTCTCTTGTCGATGGAACGGACTGGCCCGCCTGCAAATCTCCTCCGGTTATTCTGGCGCGGAACGACTCGTAGATCTGCTGATACAAAGGCTGCGCCGATTCCCGCTCGATGGGAATGAGTGACGGAACTCCCCGCCAGGGCTTTTTTGCTCTTCTGAAAGCGGTCATGCTGAATCGAGAAAAAGTGGTGATTGATGTGAACCGCTTTGCCAGATCCCCAAACGCGTCAATGGAGCCAGACTTTTGCTAACAGCGCAGATGGCACGTTAACCAGACCTTAGTCGGCGAGTTCACAAATGGCCGAGGTGTCTTAGCGGCTCAAATGCCTTATCACGCCAGGACGGCGCTGTTTCGAGACACATGGTCCGATTTCACCGCCACTTCGCATCATTTTGAAGAGGCATTTTCTTACGACGCAGGCGCCAGTTGGCATCCGAACTTTATCGCAAGTTTAACGCGGGAAACAGGCTCTAAACCACAGACGAATGCGGGTAATGAAAGAACGCCAGCTCAGCTGCAAAGCAGTTCTGCGATCGGGGGAGCCGACTTGCAGCCATCGGCTAAATATCGAGACGGGCAGCATGATTTCGACTTCCACATCGGCACCTGGACGACGCACATTAAGCATCTGCTGCACCCGCTCAGTGGATCGACAACTTGGGTCGACATGAGCGGCACCGTCGTCTGTCGCGAGGTTTGGAGCGGCAAGGCATCGTTAGAAGAAATTGAAGCCAACGGTCCGTCAAATCACTTTGAAAGTCTGACCTTGTTCCTGTACAACCCGCAATCGCATCAGTGGAGTCTGAATTTCGCCAACAGCGATGATGGAACCCTCAGCCTTCCGGCAATCGGCGAGTTCCATGATGGCAAGGGGGAATTTATCGACAAGGAGCCCTACAACGGCAGGATGATCTTGGTTCGAATTGCCGGGTCAGACATTACGCCGAATTCCCATCGCTTTGAGCAAGCCTTTTCTGATGACGAAGGCAAAACGTGGGAAACGAATTTCATCGCGGTAAAAACTAGGGTGTCGCAATAACTGTACGTGGTTGTCTTCAGCTCTCACGACTGAAACCCTCATGATCAAAATCGCAGTCGTGCAAGACTCGCCTAAGTATCTCGACCTCAATGGCACGTTAAGAAAGATAAAAATACTGATGCAAGAGGCGGCTGACAAAGGATGTCAACTGATCGCGTTTCCTGAGACGTTTATCCCTGGCTACCCCTATTGGGTGTGGCTGGAAGCTCCCTATCTAGGACAGAAGCTCTTCCCTGTTCTCTATCGAAATTCGGTTCGAATTCCTGGCCCCGCAGTAACGGAACTGTCGCGCATGGCGCAACATTTTCGCTTAGTCACGGTAATCGGGGTCAACGAAGTGGAACCGGACTCCTCAGGAACGATCTACACACGAATCTGCTCTTCAACGCGGACGGCGCTCATCAAGACAAAGTCATGCTTCGCCTGCTCAGCGGATTCAGCGACTCTTCCGTAAGATCTTGCCCGAATAACCGACCTCAAAACGCAATACGCATCGGGCCGCCGCCGAACACTATCGATAGACGAGACAACCTTTTGCTTCAAGAGATTGGAACCATTCCGCGGGTGGTAAAGAATTAATCCAACGCAGATCTAATTTCTCGAGCTTGGGCAGTACCACGATCGCGCAAGGTAGAGACTCAAGCGGATTAGCTCGCAGATCAAGCAGACGCAGTTCTGAAAGTTGTGCGACGGCGGATGGCAACGTTTTCAATTGATTGTTGCGCAGGTGGAGTTCGCGTAATCGTGAGAGCCGTGCGATGCTGTCGGGCAGCCTCATGAATTGATTATCATTTGCGCGCAGCTCAATGAGGTTCGACAACATGCAGAGGAACTCTGGAAATGTAGAGATTAAATTCCCGCTGATGTTTAAGTAGCGCAAACGGCGGAGCCTCTGAATCGAGGAGGGAAGGTTGGCCAACTTGTTGTTGTGGAGATATAGAAAATCGCTCAGTGCCGAAAGATCACCCAAACTCTCAGGGAGACTTGTCAATTGGTTATGGCCAAGGTCGAGAGTGCGCAACGCCTTGAGTTGGCCGATCTGTTCGGAAATTTCTTCTATTTCGTTTTCCGCAAGTATCAATTTTTCCAGCTTGATTCGATTCCAAACCCA
>DATEMI010000175.1:0-2453 GCA_035275665.1 Terriglobales bacterium
AGCTCACGAAGCAGATGCCCTTAACAAAGCTGGACTAGCGGCTCTCACGATGATCGAGGAAGTAGATCGCCTGTCACCGGATACTTTGCAGGCAGCATATCAGCAAGCGCGTGAGTGGCTGGCAGACTCGCAGAGTCTGGACGTGCTCTCACGATTGAATGCGGCTGCGGGAAAACTCGCTGCCAGTGTGCGACGGGAACTGAGCCGGGACGAAGCGGTTGAGATTCTCTTAGCGAAGCCGCATGACCTAGACCAAAAGCTATTGGAATACGAGCACGAACTAATTAAGCAGGCGCTCATACAATCCGACGGAAAAATAACTCACGCGGCAAAGTTGTTGGGCAGAACCTATCAGGGATTAGCGCACATGATCGAAACCAAGCACCCTGATCTAATACCATTACGGACGCCAGTACGCCGCCGATCACGAAGGACAGGCAAGCGAAAGAAGTAGTAATCTCAACCACCATTCGCTCCTATCCTAAAACGCCTGTATCGAAAGACGTTGAGTTTTCTAACGTCACTTCTTTGACTTTAGCTTCTGATCCGTCTAAATATCTGCTGCGCCGCATACCATTGCTCATGCAGCACGACTCCAAAGACGACAGCTCCGACTCGATGCTGGCTCCTTTCCTGACTGCTAAGTCGGAATCGATCTCAGATGAATTGCTGCGCGCGATCATCGATGAACATGCCGACCCAATTATCAAGAAAATACTCAGCAGCAAGCTGCGAGTGTCACTCAATGGAGGCGGCACTCAGCAAAACCAGGACGCGCTGGAGATAGCCGGCGATCTGCGGGCCTCGATTATCTCAACCTTGCGAGCCCTGAGACAGAGTCCAAATCAAACAGCAATCGCCAATTTCTCCGACTTTGTCGCCATCAAAACCTACTCTGCGTGTGCAGACTATTTTCGCGAAAAGCATCCGCAGCGGTGGCGGCTAAAAAGCTTGCTGCGCCGCCGTTTGCGACAGAACCCGCGATTTGCTTTGTGGCAAGGTGAAGATAAACGATGGTATGCAGGTTTCAGCGGAGATCAGAAAACCGGACCCAAAGCGGAAGCACCCGATGCCTCTGAATCAATTACACATCCGACAGACGGCAGACTGAGTGCGGCCCAGATGAAGTCTGATGAATTCCTTGGTGTCTTGTTCGAGCGCTCCGGTCGACCGATAGTTTTCGATGAAGTCGTAAAAATCGCAGCTGAAACATGGCACATCCACGATCCGCCAGCCGAATCGATTGAGACCGGTGGCTATGATAGAGATGAACAGTTTACGAGTTCAGAACCCAGGGTTGATTTGGCCCTCGAGCAGCGGTTGTTCTTTGAGCAGGTTTGGTTTGAGGTGTGTCAATTGCCGGTGCTCCAACGTGCCGCTCTGTTGCTTAATCTCAGAGATTCGAGGGACGGGGGAGTGATTTCGTTTCTACCTTTCCTGGGTATCGCTTCTAAAGAGGAGCTCGCCCGATTATTGGAGATGCCTTACGCGGACTTTCAGAAGCTATGGAACGAGTTGCCGCTTGACGATCTCCGCATTGCGCAAATGTTCGGCATAACTCGGCAGCAAGTCATTAACCTGCGCAAAACGGCTCGAGAACGGCTGGCGCGCAGAATGAGAAAGCTCGGAGAGGAGTGAGAAATCTCAAACGCGATTGGTAAGAATCAGAAGAGAAGTACGGTTTAAGTAAACAGCAGGGCGGAAAAAACGGACGACGAATGACCGATCATCTTAGCGAAACCGAGGTTAGTCTTTTCCGCGAGCGGACCATAGGGCCAGCAGAACGGGAAAGAATTGATTCGCACGTTGCGGAATGTGAATCGTGCCTGCGTCGAATTCTGCCAGCTGAAGATACAGCGCTGGTCTACAGCGAGTTAACGGAAGCGCTGCTGCCGGGTAGCGCGGACGAACCTTTTCATCTGTCGAATGCAGAAATCAGGGCGTACGCGAACGGGTCAATCGACCAGGCCGATAGAGTAATCTTTGAAAGTCACTTCGAGATCTGCGCTGAATGCCGCGAGGCGGTGGAATCGCTCGCGGCAAGCTCACCAGTCGAAAGCGTTTCGTCTTCGGCCACGCCAGCCGAAATCGCGGCGCAACAATTCTACCCAGCATGGAGGGCTTTTCAGTTTACGCCAGCCCGCGCTGCAGCCGGGGGGTTGGTTGTGGCATGTCTGGTCTTGGCGTTTGTTGTGTGGCAGCGTAGGCATTCGCGTTCTGTCGATCAGACCGTTCAAAAGAACGCAACCCAAACTCCGCCGGGCACATCAGCAAGCGGTTCGCCAACGCCCGCACCAGCGGAAGCACCGAAAGGCCCGACCTCCGATCAGCTCGCAGTAGCATTGAGTTTGGAAGACAATGGCCGCAAGGTTCAGTTGGATAAGAGCGGTAAACTAATCGGCCTGGAGGAACTCCCGGAAGCGAGCAGCTCGCTCGTGCGAAGTGTGCTTACG
>DATEMI010000176.1:0-4375 GCA_035275665.1 Terriglobales bacterium
TAATCTGCTCGGCCAATCTTTTGCTCAAATACGGACGGATGCTGGCGATTTCCGGGCCGACGGGGATACCGATTGGGTGGTGCGCCACGATGTCCGAGTACAACTTCTGCACACCGCCAGCGACGGCAGGTTGATCGAGAAGCGACGGAAGGTCTGAGAGCCGCTCGGAACCGCCAGTCACAACACCAACCCTTTCGTAGACGCCGACACCATAATAGAGTTTCGGCTTGCCAATGATTCCCTCTCTGGAATTTCCGACTTGTACCAAGAATTCTCCATACTCGTCATTGCGCCCAAACGAGACCTTTGCACATAGAGGGTCAACTTCGTTTGGGTCGGCTGGCTTGAGGTCACAGGTGTCCGCGACGATCCAATACCAGATATGGGCGTTCGGTGCGCCAGAATCGAGCCAATCTTCGAGATGCTGCGAAGGCAGTGACGCATCGAGCGTGTGCACGTCAATGGATTTTGCGTACGCGATCACCTGCTCTTGCGTGTAAGGGAGTTGCGCGGGCGCGGATGGAGTGACTAAAAGCAACAGAATCGCCACGAACGAGGCCCTTGCCATCCCTCTACCTCAGCGGATTCTCAGACAAAGACTACAGACACCATGGGCAGGCGGTTGGTTCCTAGTGGATTCTCCGGCGTTCTGGACGTATTACCGGCAACTCGGACATTACCGCGAGCAGGGGTCAACCTGGCGGCCAGATGTCCGGATTGCCGACTACTCACCAATTACGCACGTCGGCCACTCTGAAGAAGCATAGAATCGCGCACATGAATCACCCTGAGCGAGAAGCCGTGCGACTTGCAGGGATCATGTACCTGCTAACCATCGCGAGTGCGAACTTTGGTGATTTCTGGGTGCGCCGCCGACTATTTGTTCTCGGCCATCCCGCGCAAACATTTGGGAAAATCGCGGCATCAAGCACACTTGTTCGGGCCGGTATTGCTGCTGATTTGGTCACGATTGCCGGAAGCGTCATTTTATCGGTGGCTCTCTATGCCATTTTGAAATCGGTAAAAAAGAATCTGGCCCTGGTTGCGCTCTTTTGGTGGCTGTTGGAATGCTCCATTGCGGCAGTCGCAACTCTGAACATGTTGTCGGTTTCATTTCTCCTCAGTAGCTGGAGTCCCTCCTTGCAAGGACTTAAGAGCGAGCAGTTGGACGCGTTCGCGGCGGTGTTCATCAGCGTGGATCGGAGTGGAAACCGACTCGCGGGCGTCGTTTTCGGTTTGGGGTCGATCGTGTTTTGCTACCTATGGTTCAAATCGCGTTTCATTCCGCGAGTACTCGCCGCATGGGGAATGGTGGCTTCGTTGCTTCCGATATTGGCTCAACTCGCTGCCGTTATATTGCCGTCATTCGACGTTCCACTTCGCAGGGCTCGCGCGGGAATACCGATCATCACCTTTGAAGTCATGCTGGGCTTTTGGCTGCTGCTGAAAGGAGTTCGGGCGACGGACCTCAAAAGGGAGGCCATTGGTTTTGAACCATTAAATGCTGCGGCGGCAAATCGTGATCGCAGTGCACAGAATTGACGGCTGCTGCCCGCCCAACCAAGCTGCCGAGTCACCGGCTACTCGGACATTTGGACGGATGGATACTGGCCGGGCCCGCATTCTCCTGATGTCTCCAATCGAGGTCCTCTTCTCGGGGAGTCACCGCAAGCCGAATTCCTGATCGTTATGGCAAACTCGAAACGTCGAGGAGGAACGCAATGGCTGGCAGCCGGGCAGTGACGTGTCAGATCCGGTACACACTCGATTTGGACAAGCTCACTGCGTTTAAGTCTTATGCACGCACCTGGATGATGCTCATCGAACGCTACGGCGGCACTCATCATGGATATTTCATCCCCCGGGCCGCCCCAGAGGGAGCAGAGATCAGCTTTCCTGGAATTGGCTATGACGGTCCGGCTGAGGTCGCCGTGGCGATGTTCACTTTCCCAGACGAAGAAAGCTATCGCCGCTATCGCCAGATGGTCAAGGCCGCTCCGGAGCGCCAGTCGGCTGCTGCACTCGTGCGAGAAACTCGCTGCTTCACCCGCTACGAGCGCCTGTTCCTTAAGCCAGTGCGGGAAGGCTAAGAACGGACATCGCGTCGTTTTCACGCCACCGGACCCGTCATGCCGGATTGCCGACTATACGGCAACTACGAACGTAGTGAGTTTTCCGAGGGGCTGATGACCGCGCATGCTCTGTATACTGGCTCCCGCATGCGAACGATTGTTGTCCTCGCGGGAACGCTGGCGATAGGTTTCGCGCCGGTGCAGGCCCCTCCACAGCACCCCGATGTGCCGGTGCAAGTTTCGCTCTGCGAGGTTAAAGCTCATCCCGAAGAGTTTCTGCACAAGCTGGTGGAGGTCGTAGCGACAGCCTCACATGGGTTTGAAGATTCAACCGTTGAAGACAGCCGTTGTCCATGGCCAGATCGTGGTCCGGGTGTCTGGATGGAATATGGGGGTAAGCGGTCGACCAACACAATGTACTGCTGCGGGGTTTCACCAAAGCCCTACCGAATTCACGCTCTTGTGATTGAAGGGATATCGCTGGGTTTAGTGGATGATCAAACCTTTAGAGAGTTTGATAGGCGTTTGCATCAGAAGCCCTCAAACCACCGATCCTCGAACACCGTCACGGCCACCCTGCGTGGACGCATCTTCGCGAGGTACGAAGGCATCGGGGGAACACAGCAGGACCGGACATGGAGAGGTTACGGTCAGATGGGATGTTGCATTCTGTTCGTGGTCACGCAAGTTGTTTCAGTTGATCCATCCCAGCGATAGGAACTGCGCTCCAGCATCTCGCAAGCGGCGACGGCGAGCGTTTGTGGGCGAGTCACCGGCAACTCGGACATCTGGGGGTGACGGGCCGGGGGCCAACAGTCTCGAACCATGATCCCCTGCGGATATTGAACTCGGCATCGTTACTACGCCCGGTCTGGACGTAGCGTAATCAGCTATTTCATCCCCACTACCATCGAGTCTGGTCCAACAAGGTGCTCCACGCGCGTGTCATGGAAACCTGCCTCCTGCATCCAGCCCATGCAGTCGGCGCCTGTATAGTCAAACCCGCCCTGTGTCTCGATCAGCATGTTCAGACTCATGAGGAGGCCGAACGTATTCTGCCGCCGGTCATCATCGATGACGCTTTCGTATACGACAAGCGCTCCGCCGTTCGGCAGCGCCTCATATGCCTTGGTTATCAGCATCTTCTTCTGTTCCAGATTCCAGTCATGCAGGATGTGTCCCATCGTTACCACGTCGGCGTTTGGGATCGGAGTGTCAAAGAAGCTGCCCGCATCAAAATGCACTCGACCCGTCAGCCCGTTCTCCGCAATGTAGTCCTCGAAGATCGGCGCAACCTCTGGAAGGTCGAACCCGACGCCCGAAATGTGTGGGTTTGCCAGTGCAATCTGCGCGATTAAATCTCCTTGTGCAGTTCCCACATCCACCGCCGATTTGTAATCTTTCCAAGGGAACTTGCGGGCGATCTCCATGTTCGCGCCGCGGCTCAGTCCGGTCATTGCCTTCAAGAAGGCACGCAGCCGTGCCGGATCCGCATACAAGGCGGTGAACAGGTCTGTCTCGCCGCGACTTGATTCATTCTGGGGCTCGCCCGTACGCAGCGCGGTAGTCAGGCTGCCCCAGAACGGATATAGCCGCTGGTTCGCCATCTCCAGCATGCCACCCAGATAAGACGGTTTCCGTTTATCCAAAAATAGATCGGTGGAAGGCGTGTTGTAGTAGACGCCATCGCGCCGGTCCAGAAAGTTCAGGGCCACCAGCGCATCCACAAAATCCCGGGCAGATCGTGGGTGCAATCCGAGTCGGGCGCTCAGCTCGTCGAGTGGCTTCGGTTGCCGAGCCAGTTCCGTGAACAGCTCCATCTCGATTGCGCTTAGCAATGCCTTCGAAGCCCAGAAGCCAAGGCCCACCTGCAGTATTTGGTCTGGTGTTGGCTGAGTCATCAAACGACCGTCCTAATTGAAAAGTCGGGAGATCGTAGAGCATACACGAAGGCTGCCCGGTGGAAAACGGTCGCACTCCTGGGTAGTGTTCTTTTACTGCGCTGCTGTGTGATGACGGCTAAGACCATGCTACGGAACGCTCGGATCTCATCGCGTTGCTGCAACGGGTTCTGTTCCCGATGCTGCAGGTTTCCGCCAACAGGCTAGCTCTGGGCAGATCACCGACAAGTCCTACAGAACCGGCCGGGCCTCCAAATGTCCGTATTGCCGACCACTCGCCCGAGAACCCGGCTCGATGAGTGATTTGGGCTGTTCTCGCCAAGCGAGCTTTCGGCGAGTTGACATCAGGGCGCCTACAGCCGGAGCAGTGATCGCACGGGCTACTTAGGGCTGTGGTCCGGG
>DATEMI010000177.1:0-4907 GCA_035275665.1 Terriglobales bacterium
CACAGCGGCAGAGAAGCTCGAAGCTGAACGCCGCATCGCGCAGGAGCTCGACATCGCAAAACAGGTGCAGGCGCGACTGTTTCCGCAGACTGTGCCGGCACTCCGAACGCTGGACTACGCCGGAATATGTTTGCAGGCGCGAGCCGTGGGAGGCGACTACTATGACTTCCTGAACTTCGGGCGCGATCGTGTTGGCATCGTTATCTGCGACATCTCCGGCAAAGGAATCGCCGCGGCCTTGCTAATGGCGAATTTCCAGGCGAACCTTCGCAGTCAGAGCGCGGTGGCTGCAGACGAACCAGAACGTTTTTTGCAATCCGTGAATCAGCTCTTCTTTGCCAATTCGGTAGAGAGCGCCTACGCAACCCTTTTCTTCGCCGAATACAACGACAATACGCGCGGCCTGCGCTATGCCAACTGCGGCCACTACTCCGGCCTGCTGCTGAGATCCAGCGGCAAACTCGAGCGCCTCGACTCGACTAGCACCGTGCTGGGCTTGTTTCCACAATGGAACTGCTCCATAGCAGAACGCGAACTCGCTCCCGGCGACACCCTCGCACTCTACACCGACGGAATCATCGATGCTTTGAATAAGGCCGGCGAGGAATACGGAGAGGACCGGCTCGCAGCCGCTCTTAAGCGGCATCGCAAGCTCGAAACCAGGCAAATCATCGACACAATCGCCGATGAGGTTCGCCGCTTTGGCGGCGATGAGCAACTCGACGATATCACGCTCATCATTGCTAAAGGCAAAAACACGCGATAGCCGCCGCAGCGTTCCCTTATAGCTCTCATAATTACTTTGAATTTAAGTTGGGCAGAGAAGAATTGGCTCGAAGCAGCCAAACCGCTACTCTGTATGTGCTGTGGAGCAGAGTCGCCCAACATCGAGGGTTCAGCGTGAGCCCGCTGCCGCCGCCGATCTAAAGAAGTTTGACGCCAGCTTTCTGCACCACATCGCCAAAGGCATCGCTTCCGCTGCGCCATTGCCGGACCTGCTCACGCACGTGGTGGAATTCGCGGTTTCGGTTGCACAATGCGATTCCTGCTTTATTTATGTACTGGAGGGCGATGAGCTGATTCTGCGCGCTTCGCACAACGCCCACACCGATCTGGTCGACCATCTCAAGCTGAAGCTCGGACAAGGTATTACAGGATGGGTTGCAGAACATCGCCAGCCGGTCGTAATCGCCGCCAACGCTTATGGCGATCAGCGCTTCCGCACCTTCAACGAACTGCCCGAAGATCGCTTTGAAGCGTTCCTCTCCGTTCCCATTTTGAATCGAGAGCGCGTCGTCGGGGCGATCAACCTGCAGAACCGCGCGCCTTATTCCTACACCGATTACGAGATCAAAATGGTCTCAAGCATCGGTCTTTTAGTCGGCGCTCACGTCGAGATGGCGCGTCTCGAGAGCGAAAACTCACAGCTTTCCTATCAGCTTGAGACCCGCAAACTCGTCGAGCGCGCCAAGGGCATTCTCCAGCACGATTTGAAGATCAGCGAGCAGGAGGCCTATGTGCGGCTACAGCGGCAGAGCCAGGAAAGCCGCATTCCGCTGCGCGATGTCGCCAATGCCGTAATCCTCAGCCAGAGTCTGCGCGCAAAGCCACGGCCTTAAGAGTCTTTTCACCACGGAGACACGGAGTAAACCGCTAAGAGCGTCTTTGTTCGAGCCCCATGACTCTTTCTCCTGCCAGTTTGCTCGTGCACAGGCGCAATCAATGGCCAATGGGCAAAGCTGGCCAACTTGGAGGAAATCGATACCCTGTGGACTGCAGCTCAGCATTCCAAAGCTTTCCTCCGTGTCTCCGTGACTGCATCGTGAAAGCGGCTGTTCGCCCTCAAGAAACATCTCCAATCTTCGCAATAAGAACTTTGAATTTGACTTACTAGATACCTGACCGCAGAATCCAAACTGTCAGGACAAAGTTGTTCCCTCTTTCGACGCCGAAAGAGGCGTGTCTCCCAGGCACGACGCCGTGCCGCTCCCGTACAACCTGTATTCCCAAATCGGTTATCCGGTGCGCTCTCGTGCGCTTCCGGACGCCCGAACCCTAGCTACCCGTGTATCTGCTGCCAGCTCATGGTCGGGAGCTAGCAATAACAGCATTCGAGGAGATGATTCATGGCGGAAAACACCGCAGTGGAAATGAAACCCACGTTAGGTCTCACCGGACTCACGATGAATGCGATGGCGCTCATCGCTCCGGGCGCATTTCTATGGCTCACGTTTTACATCCAGGCGACTACCGGCGTAACTGCTCCCGCCATGTGGATGGGCATTCTGCTCGCGCTGGTGCTGTGTTTGGCGACAGCCGTCTGCTATGCGGAGATGGCTAAGCTCTATCCCGGAACGGGAAGCTCGTATTACTTCGCTGAACAGTCATTCTTGAATCATGACAAAGTCTGGCGCTACGCGCGACTTTCCAAGTTCATCGTCGGCTGGGCTTCGCACCTCTATTACTGGATCTATCCCGGCGTGATGGTCGGGGTCATGGGCATTCTATGTGGCTATCTGGTGGGTACCCTCTGGCCGAGTTTCATGAGCGCCTCGAATCCTGGACCGGCGTTCATGATGGCAGTATCGATCGTGTTCTCGTTCGTCGTCGCCTACATCGCTTATCGTGGCGTGAATGGATCGACTGCAGTAAACATCGCCATCAACGTGATTCAGATCTCCGCGCTGATTCTGTTCTCTGTTCTCGCTCTTGGATACCGGCTGAATCATCCGCCGGGAAGTACTGCATTCCAATTCGACTCCACTTCGGGATCGGTGTACTCGTACGAGTTTGCTACTACAAAGACAGTCGCCAATGGTCAGGAGACCGAAACCATTGTTCGCGATTCCAGCGGTATCCCGCAGCCCAAGCTCGATGCGAGCGGCAAACCTGTTCCTTATCGAGTCAGCTATCCGGAGCGCGATGCCAACGGAAACTTTCTTACGCATCCAACCGCGAGTTCGGTGATCAAAGCTCACAACTGGGCGTGGGTCTTCATCCAGGCTACAGTGGCCATTCTGATTCTTGTCGGCTTTGAGTCGGTCACGGCCATGGGCGGAGAGGCGAAGAACCCAAAACGGGACGTTCCCATTGCGGTAATCGTCTCGCTACTGGTTCAGGGAATGTTCTGCTATCTGTTCGAATACTTTGCGGCAAACTACTTCCTGAACAGCGGGTACACCATGCAGAACGCCGCAGGCTCGGCGGCGCCGCTCGGCGACATGATGACCCTGGTCGGCGATGCGCTGCTGGGACCGGGGCGCGGTCGCATCTTCATGCTGGCAGAAGCGTTCACCGTGTTCCTCGCGCTCATCGGAACGACGCTGTCCTGCATGAACACCGGAGCGCGCGTTACGTATGCCATGGGCAAAGATCAGGAAGCTCCCGAGCACTTCGGCATATTGCACTCGAAGAACCTGACGCCGCATCGAGCAATCTGGGCTCTGGCAATCATCTCCGCGGTCGTGGGCTGCATTGGCGTTGTCACCGCGTTTGGCGACGCAGGCGCTCCCACCGATGCCGCGATCCAGGCACTCCCTCACGGCTTGTGGTCGAGCTTCGGCTACACCACGCATGACAAGATGGCTGCATTGCCGAACTCGCTGCTGACGGTCACGCTGGCTTCAAACTTCGGGACGTTCCTGCTGTATGCGCTGAGCTGCATTACGTGTCTCATTGCGTATCACAATCACCCGAAGTTCAAATTCGTGAAGCACGCGCTGATCCCCATATTCGGACTGCTGGCGAATGTGGCCTGTATGGCGTTTTATCTGATTGGCCCATTTATGGGTTATGGGACCAAAATGGAACCGCTGCTAGCGCTTGGCATCGCACTCGTCTGGGCTATTTACGGAGGCATTTACTTCACGCGAGCCAGTCGCCGGAGCGGACGCACGACACTGGTCGCGAGCCGGGCGGCCGTCGTGTGAGCTCCTCTCTCCTGCGGGCCTCGATTTCCTCGGGCAGGCGCAAGTCTGCCCGAATTTTTTGTATGGTGTAGTCAGTCACAAAGGCGAACACGAAGGTTACGGAGGAGGGAAAAGAGTTCAAGGGGAAACTCATTCGTTGTGACCTCTTTGCTTGTCTTCGTGTTCACCGTTCACACGGTCGGTTTCATTCTTGACATCCATGCTGGAGCTTGAATTTGCGCAGCTTTCCGATCGCGGACGCGTACGCGACAACAATGAGGACTTTGCCGACGCTGTAGCTCCTAAATCGGGCACGCAGGCCGAATCGCACGGATGGCTCTTTGTGCTCGCTGATGGTGTTGGTGGCCACGCTGATGGCGAAGTAGCATCGCGACTCGCCGTCGAAAGCGTGTGCAATGGCTTTCGCGCCTCGCGCGAGTACGAACTACACCGCTCGCTGCTGCCGAGGTTACTGCAGGATGCGAACGCCACCCTGCTTGATGCAGCTTCGACATCGCGAAAGATTGGTCCAGGAATGGCAACCACCATCGTTGCGTGTGCAGTCCGCTCGGATCGCGCAGTGGTCTGTCACGTGGGTGATTCACGGTGTTATCTCGTCCATCGCGGACACGCCGAGGTGCTCACTCGCGACCACACCATGGCCAACGAACAAATGCGGCTCGGCTTGCTTTCGAAGCGCGAAGCGGCTGAATCGCCCATGCGCCACATGCTGAGTCGATCGTTGGGCGGCGATCTGTTTGTCGCTGTCGACGTGAGCGAGCACCAACTCACGCCGGGCGATGTGCTGATGCTCTGCTCCGACGGTCTGCATGGAGCCGTTCCCGAAAAGGAAATCGAATTGATCATCAGCGACAATCCCGATCTGAACGTTGCCGCCAAAGAACTCGTAAAGCTGGCGAATCAGCTTGATGGCAGCGATAACGTCAGTCTCCAGCTAGTGAGAGTTCGTAATGTCGAACGCACGGGCATGTACAGGGG
>DATEMI010000178.1:0-2611 GCA_035275665.1 Terriglobales bacterium
AGTCACAGATTGAGACAAGAGTTCATTCGCGAGTTCAAGCTCGCCGAATACCGCAGCGTGGCGTGCCATATAGAAGGTGATTTCCGGATCTTGAGCTTCCTTCATGGCCTGGCGCAATGCCGCGATTCCCGCAGCGGGATCGCTATTCAGATGAGCCTCAAGCGGAATCATCAGTGCAGGCTGCAGGCTGAAACGATCGCGACGAGTCCACACCAACGCCGAGGCCTCGGCCTGACGACCTGAACAGACTAGTGCTAAGGCATCGAGGTAAAGACCAACTCCTGCTCCGTACCAGTACAACGTGTTTTCATATTGGCCTAATGAGAAATATGTGTGAGCAACGCTGGTGGCAGCATTGGGATCGAGCTTGCGAGCGCGATCATGGGCCGCGATGGAGGCCTCGAGTTGCCCGCAGTAGCGGCACGCGTGTACAAGCCCGGCAAACAGTTCAGGGTTGTTGGCATTGAATTCAACTTCGCGCAGCAGGCGAACCGTCGCATCGACTGCCAAGCCCTTGTCGCACTCGAAGGTCGTGTAAGTGCAATGCGCAAGGGCGAGATGCGGACTAAGCCGAAAAGCTCGCTGAAAAGCTGCTTCCGCGCTTTGCTCAGCATGCGCTCCCTGTTCCACGTGGAATTTCTGCAGAAACCGGTAGCACCTGCCCAACGATGCCCATGCGGGAGCGAACTCGGGATCTTTCTGTGTGCATGCAAGGTATAAATCTCGCGCCAACGCGACGTTCTCCGGCCTGCGTGTGCGCATCAAATGATTCCCGCGAAGATAAAGCTGATACGTCTCGGAATCGGACGGAGCATGTTTTGGCATCAGAGTCCGAACGACGTCCGGCGGCCTTTGCAGCAAAGTCCGAACCAAGAGTTGCACGATCCCGTTATGGAACTGAAGGAGGTCATCGGAAGTTACATCCCATGTCTTTGACCAAAAGATCGAGCCCTTAACGGCGTCGATGAGCTGAGTCGTGATATGGAGCTGTCCCTGAACGCGAGCGACGGTGCCGTTCAGAATGACGTCGACTTCCAAATCCGTAGCGACGGTCTTGGGATCCCAACGGATGGGATCGAATCGTGAGGCAAGCAGGCACGGCCGCACGGTGAAGGCATTCAGTTCCGCTAAAGCCGAAGAGATCGCCTCCGGCAGAGCGTAGGCAAGAAACTGAAATTCTTGATCGGAAGTATCGCAGCGGAATGGAAAAGCAATGATGCGAATCGCGACTGCGGTGCTTGCTGCTGCGGATTCGCCAGGCTGCTGATCTTCGACTGCTCTCACCGCAGCGATGAAGCGGTAGCCGCTCTTCGATACTGTCTGAACGTACTGCGGTGTTCTGGTTGTGTCTCCCAGAGCTTTGCGTAATGCGCCGACTAAATTCGAAATATTGGCTTCTTCTACGAAGGCGTCCGGCCACAAGGCTTGAATGATGGTGTCCTTGTCCAACAACCTGCCGGCGTGCTCCACCAGCAGCAGCAGGAGATCAAAGCACTTCGGCGGCAGGGTCACGGCGTTGCCCGCACGCACGAGCAGACGCTCGCGCGAGTCCAGCCGAAAGGGCCCGAACTCGCAGTGAAGCGTATGGGTCTCCGGCAAGAACTGCGGCTTCGCAGCAGTCGCCGATCCCTGAAAAAAAAGTAGATTTCCCTTAAGACTTCGCGACTCCATCGGAAGTACCGTTCGCAGCAGAAAAGGACATCAGCCGTTCCAAAACTTGTTTAGCTCTCGTTCCGATAGATTCCTAATTGAGGAATCGGGTCATGAGCAGAGCAAAGACGAGCCAGGGCCGGAGTGTCCTCGAAAAACTTCAGCTACAAGCTTGGGGGTAGTATGCGCGCAGCGCTATTGTCATTTCTGCTGATGGTTCCGTCGTTGTTCGCACAGGGCGGAGCCAATTGCCACCACGTTGGCGGCTCCATTCTAACCAACTTCACCGATCAGACCCATACTTTGGGCTCTGCAACCGGCGATCTCAAAGGAGGACTTGGAGTGAACATTCTCGCTCCGCCCAGTCCCGGACCAAACGGAAGCATTGTCTTCCACAATCATCATCAGTGGGTCACCGAATCGGGCGAGACCATCCTGTTCGCCGACGCCGACGCAACGGCGTTTCCCACTCCGGCTCCTGGGCTGCTTGCCACGAGTTACCTGGATGGTGTCACGATTACAGGTGGAACTGGGCGCTACTCCGGGGCGTCCGGAAAGATTGCCGTTTTCGGCGCGGTTGACTTGGGGAAGCAAGAGTTGATCCTGCGCTACGAAGGCCAAGTCTGCATTCGGCCAGTTTCGACGGACTGATGAGCCGCGCTTTTCGAGAAGGTTAAGGGAATCTTTGGAGCTTGCCCGCTCTCACATCAACGCGAGGCGGGCAGCTCCTACGAGCCCCGCATCGCTGCCCAAGAGGGCCCTTGTGATAAGCGTGTGTTTGCGCGCGGGCAGGCGCGGGTCTGGTTCAGTGGCGGCGTACACGTAAGAGCGCTTGCGCAGGTCGGCGAACATCGTTGGTGCGAAGGCTTCCCAGCCGCTTGCTAATCCGCCCCCGAGCACGTACATGGGCAAGTTCAGCGCGTTGATCATGGCTCCGAGCACCATGCCCATGGTGCGGCCG
>DATEMI010000179.1:0-3894 GCA_035275665.1 Terriglobales bacterium
AGGCGCGTAAGCAAAAAATCGTGACATGCATCCTTGTCGCCCATCTCACTTGTGGATTACAAGCACTAGCTATGACACAGACACCGGAGGCACGGCAGGTGAAAGCCCAGGACGAAGTCCTGGGTTGACGAGAAACTGAAACCGAGTCCCGGAGGTGTCTGTGTCATAGCTCTACATGCAATTGGTTGATGGTGTAGTTGAGCGGGCATAGAAGCGTTGAGCGTGAGGTTAGTGTCTCGCCATATGTGTCAGGTTGTAGGCGATCACTGCCATGATCCATTCAGTCGCGACCGCTTCCAATCCGCGTCGTTGAAACCTCCGCATTCCGCGTTGCTGTTTCAGTACTCCGAACACTGGTTCGACCACCGCTTGGCGCCGCCGATATGTTCGTCTGCCCTGCGGGGTTCGTAACTTCTCCCGCAGTTGCAGATGCTCCGGATCGCGAATCGTGCAGCGTCCGATGCCCTGTGCCCGCTTGCCTGTATGCATCTCGTGTCGCAGGTTGTTGTCCGGAACGTATAGATCAATACCGCGCCGGTTCATCTCGTGCAGTGCCGCACCGCTGAAAAATCCAGAGTCTCCCGTTACCTTTTCCGGTCGGGCAGCGCATCGTCGTTCGACTTCGTCCACCATCGGCACCAACGAGGCGTTATCGGCAGCATTCTGCGTCACACGCGCTCCCACGATCAGATGATCATCGCTGACCGCCAGGTCCGCCGTGTATCCCAAGCTCCATCCTTCTGCGGTGCGTAAAAATCGACTGTCCGGATCGGTCGTGGACACCTGTTGTCTTCCCTTTTTGGGAGGCACAGGAATCGGTTGTCGTGCCAGTGCTTGCTGCTCGGCACTGCTCAAGAGCACACCACCATCCTCTTCGGGATCCTGCTCGGCCGCCTTCTGTTGAAAGGTCCGCACCAGCCGTCGGTCGTGCGCCCACTGCTGCCGCTGCAGCTGTTCCACAGACACTACGCTGCGTCGCGATGCATTCGCCCGCACTCGCGTCGAGTCGATGGCTACGTGCCCCAGCTTCCCCATGCCTCCTCGCCGCGCCATCTGCACTACCTGCGTAAACACGTCATTGATCGCTCGCCGGTGCCGCCGCAAAAACTCGCTCAATGTCTTGTGATCTGGCGCCAAGCCTCCTGCCAGATAGCGAAATGCCAAGTCTTCCTGAATCCGGCGCTCCAGCCGACGCGTTGAACTTACTCCTAACGCAAACGCATAGAGCCACACCTTCAACATCATTGCTGGTGGATACGCCAGGCGCCCTTCATTCCCGTAAGCTTCCTCGAACCGCTTCAGATCAAACTGCTCCACCGCACGATGCACGAAGAAACACAGATGCGATTCGCCCAAAATATCCTTCACGTTCGGCGGCAACAGATACGCCTGATCAGGCGCGTAAGCAAAAAATCGTGACATGCATCCTTGTCGCCCATCTCACTTGTGGATTACAAGCACTAGCTATGACACAGACACCTAGGGCACTCGCTCCGTGGCTCCGTGGCTTCGTGGCTTCGCAGCTTGTGTCCGTAGCGGCTTAGCAGCTTCTTTTCCTTTTCGGGAATCGCCAGCCAACATTGTCATTGCGTTACCGGTGGCGATAAGTCGGCCAGGAACGGAGCGACTTCAGTCTCCGTCCTGTACATCCCGCAGCAGCAGCTCTGAATCAGAGATGTTCGTATCCAGAGTTCCCCTGCGGATAGGAAGTACGGTTCCTTGAACACGGGCCCCATTGATTCTGCTGTTAACCGCGCAGGCTTTCCCCAAAATCTGTTTATGGGGTGGTGCTGCCTGGCCGCGATCTTTTTAGTTGTGGCCGCGATTGCCGGGTGCGGCGGCGGATCAGCTGCTTCACCGGAATCTGCGGTCACTCGGACCCCGCCACCGCCTCCAGCACCACCTCCACCGCCACCTCCGTCGATCACCAGCGTGAATGTGACGCAGCACAACAACTTTGGCTTCGACCTGATCACATTCACCATTACTGGCAGCAATTTCCTTCCAGGCGTGAAGGCGATCATTCATCCACAGGGCCCCGGCATTTTGTGCTGTGCAGACATAGTCGGCGGCACGCTCACCGAACCCGGGGTCATTGCATTCACGCCCGGACAAGGCACCCAGACAGCCTCCAGCACCGTGATCGTCTCAGTCCGGAATCCAGACAAGAGCGAATCGCAAGCTGTCTCTACGACCATACCGTTCCCGCCGCCACCCAATCTGCCGAGCGTCATGTTTGATTATGTGGCCTATGCGGTCACGAATCTTCCGCCGCACTACAAAGATCCCAATTCGCCGGGAGGAAACCTTGCCGGCACTGACAATACGCCTGCTACGAATCCCATCACGAATGCCGGCGCGACGCTGGGCCGTGTTTTGTTCTATGACAAGTTCCTCTCGGCCAACAACACCATCTCGTGCGGTTCATGCCATCAACAGGCGGTCGGGTTCACAGATGCCAACCAACTCAGCGGCGGCTTTCAGGGTGGCGTGACAAAGCGACGTGCTATGAGCCTTTCCAACGCCAAGTTCTACCAGCGCGGACGTTTCTTCTCAGACGAGCGCGCCGCCACGCTCGAAGATACGGTCCTGCAGCCGATCCAAGACTCCATTGAGATGGGCAACAATCTTTCCAGGCTGATACCGAAAATGGCGCAGACCACCTACTATCCCGGTCTGTTCCAGGCTGCATTCGGCACGCCCGACATCACGCCCGATCGCATGTCGTCCGCGCTGGCGCAGTTCGTACGGTCGATGGTCAGCTACCAGTCGAAGTTCGACCAGGCATTCGCAGCAGGCACGAACGGCAATCCGAACTTCGCCGCCGTGTTCAATGCCTCAGAGCTGCACGGTCAAGCGCTGTTCACCAGTCTGGGCTGTGCGAAGTGTCACACCACCGCCGGACAGGTGAGCGACACGGTCCATAACATCGGCCTGGAGGCAGTAACCACAGATCCTGGTGCGGGCGCGGGAAAGTTCAAGACGCCGTCGCTCCGCAATGTCGGCGCCCGAATATGGTTCATGCATGACACCCACTTTGTGGGATTGAAGTCGGTGATCGAGTTTTACAACAACCGCGTGCAGGATAATCCTGACCTGGACCCGCTCCTTCGCAATCCAGATGGCACCGTTCGCAGATTGAACCTGTCAGCGCAAGATGAGAACGACCTCGTCAATTTCTTGAATACCCTGACGGACAACGTGTTCCTGAAGGATCCGAAGTTCGCCGACCCATTCTGAGCACAGCAGTGCTTTGGCCTTTACTGTTGGGTTTCGGGGTTGGCTAGCGGCTGGAAGCTAGTAGCTAGCAGCTTCGGTTTTGCCGTTTCAGTTCAGCTTCGCAGGCGACGTGGTTCCGCTGTTAGTTTTGCCATTGGTATTTCGGGTTTAGCTAGAAGCTAGTAGCTAGCAGCTAGAAGCTAGTAGTTAGCAGCTTGCTTTCTAATTTTTGTACGGCTCGACGCACAGCCGCAGCGTGCACGCGCTTCTATTCTCTCCCGAAGTGCAGATTTCCAGCACTTTTTGACAATTTAGCTCTAATTTGTGTGCGGCTTTCGTGACAGGCGATTTTGTTTTTGATTTTGTTTTGGCCGAATGCTGAGTGCCGAATGCCGATTGCCGACTTTCTCCCTTTGCTGTGGCTCAGCAGCTTAGAAGCTCAGCAGCTTAGAAGCTTGTTTCTCATTGCATTCCCTAAATGGTTCTGATAATTTTCGAGTCCGCTCCCCCGGTTCCAATCAGGGCCGATTCATGGGCAACTCGATCCTTGCCGGTATTCTCAGCTTTAATCCCATTCTTCCACCACTGGCGCTGGCTCAGGAAAAGCCGTCTTCGCCTCCGACTCAACTGTCGCCAGCGCCCGCGCCCGTGGCTTTCGGAGTTGTTGTTGGTTCT
>DATEMI010000180.1:0-7575 GCA_035275665.1 Terriglobales bacterium
ACTTGGGTGCTATTGTCAACTGCAGCTTTAGGCGTAGCAATGCGGTTCTCTACAGCAAAGTTCATGTTCTTCACCTCTCCTGGAGCTTCGAGTTCATAAGCAAAGCGGCGCGAAGAAGTCCACACAAATAGATCAGTCGAAGCACCGGATTTCAGCGGCTTGACGAATACCTTGTCGGCATGACGTTCGATCTGGAATGCGGTGCTCCCGGCCGCAGCCATCGTGACGGGCTCGCCGAATTCCAGCACCGTCAGGTGATCGAGCGCGGTGGCGACGTGAGTGACATCGCCGGTTAAATTCGTCTTCAACTCATCTGAGGAAGCCCAACAGCAATGGGCAAACAAGAGAAGGACTAATACGTGCTTCATCGAATGCCTTGCAATTCTCCAGAAGGGGAACCGGGTCGCCCCGGTTCCGTCCCTGGATTGATAGTTGATTCACTCGAAGAAGAATTGGCCATCCCTGTACTGAAACAGGAAGGTGTCTTTTTCTCCGCCTGCGATCTGCTCGACCAAGAAGCTGCGCCCTTCAGAGTCCGTGGAAATTGACATACCAGACACATCCGGCAAAAGAACTCGCGCACTCTTGCCGCCAGTCTGTTCTGCCAACTTGTCGATAAGTTCCTGCGGAAAGGCGTGGAACAGAATCGAGCCGCTGCCTTGGCCATTGCAAACCACACGGTTCAATGCCTGGCACCAGCCGAATCGATTCTCCGTCTTGCTTGCTGCCCACACGCGCACATAAGAGATGATGGCCTTCATCTCCTGCTTGGCCCGTTCTTCACCGTGGTGGTGAGCGGAATGAGCCTTGCGCCGCGCCAGCAGTTTCGTTTTTCGCAGTTCCTTATCGGGATCCTTGCGCACAGCCTCCCAGTCGGCCTGAGCCTTACCCAAATCAGCTTTCAGTTTTTCTTGTCGCTCAGAGATGCGGCCGACTATAGCGGCGTAGACCGCGTTCACATAGCGGCATTCGTCGAACATCGGTCGGGTCACGGTCTCCCCCGAAACGAGTCCTTTGAATTCCTCTATGGGCAGCTTCGCCGTCAGCAGGTCCTCAATCTCCTTGCGCACGTGGTTGTAGAGTTTGCCGATGCGGTCAGTTTCAGCGGCATCGAGATGAATCGGCATATCCGAGATCCGTGATTCGTTCTTGTATTTGAGCCACGGCGCCAGATTTACCTGTTGGCGAATGTCAGCGATGATCTTTGCGTCGGACTCGACTTCATGCTTTAGGCTATCGAGCGCCTTCTGCAATTCAGAAACGAGCTGATAGGCGAGATCGCTTCTGCCCGCCGCAAGGCACGAGGTCTTCAGGTCAGTAATCATGCCGATCTGATTCCCGCGCGCTTTGATGGCTACATGTTCGAGGTTCCACCAGGGAGACTTGGCTTTTCGGAGCTTCATCTTCTGCTGCTGGAATTCGCTGACAAGAGAGAATCGCTTCCGCACAAATCGAGGAAAGCGGTCCTCCTCGAGAACACAGATCCAATCAAAATCGAAATCGCCGCCATTCTTCTTAGCGGTCTCTGAATGGAGGACGTAAGTTCCTTGCAGAGACAGTTGCTGTGTTCGAATCTGCTCCGCGAGTTCGTTCGATGTCCTGCACCCTTGCTCATTCAAACTGGGAGTGAGCTGCATCGCGAGTTCTTGCCAGGTCATGTGTTCCGTGGGCAGGAGGTCCTCGCACATGCGGATCGGATATCGCACGCACAGGCCCCGGTTGGACTCAAGCGCCACAATGGCTTGCTGCTTGGGAATCCAGTCGGATCCCGCGTACAGCCGGCCACCATCAACGACCAGATATCCGTCATCGGCAAGTGCATATGCCGGAAGACGGAACCCTCCTCCGGTTGCGGCTTTGAAAGCCCAGCGGGCGAGCAGACGGTTCAGTTGATTGTTGATGTAGGGATAGCGAACGATATGGCCGCTGGTATCGGCCAGTAGTACGCCTTCTACCGTCCTGACCTCCTCGTCCTGGCTTTTTTCACTGTCATCCAATCCGAGAATTTCCAGCAGTTCCTGATATCGACCTTCGCTGATGGAATCGTTCAGCTTGCGTACCTGACCGAGGGCTTCAGGCAGGATCTCAAGTTGAATCGAATCATCGGGCGCGTGTTCTATGAGCGTGTAACTGGATTCGAATTCAAGCTTGCGCGAGAATTCACGAATTCCAAGTACCGCGGGCCCACGGAATCTTCGCCCTTTTCCGAAGACCGAGTACATCATCGCAGGCACCTTCAAGCCGGGCTTTACCGCACTCTCGGGAAGAACAATATCGGCGTCGAGCAGCTGCGCCGCATCATCCTCCATAACCTTGAAGGAACCTTTGGCTTGTGTTTTCTCAAACGCGAGCCGGAACTGATAGAAGCAGTTTTCCGGCAATTGAAGCTTCGAAAACAACGATCGTCGAATCCATCCCCGGCAATCATTAGTCCCCAGAATGTGATCTTCAACCACCAGCACCGATACATCCGGCTCCTCGATCAACACCTTGCAGGTGGAGACCAGGATCCCGAAGTACACGATGGCTGCCTGCGGCCAGTGCTGAAACCGCTCCGCTATTGCTTCGCTGTGGTCCTTATCGACAAAGTAAAACTTGCCGTCTTTCGAGGAGCCACTCGCGCCCACTAGTTTGTATTGAGTGTTTTTGAACCGGAGGTTCGCCATTGCGTTCTCGACCTGCGACTCCTCGTATGCGTCCAAGTGGTCGGTAGGCACGTTCACAACGGCTGCTTGAATTCCTGGATAGAGCGCATTGAGAAGTGTGTTCTCAAGCGTCATCTCCAGGTTCGTGAGCCTTTGGGTCACGCCTCCAGTTGAGTCGATGTCAAGCGTAACAACCTGCCCGAAGGAAAACGTTTTTCCGTTGCCATTCTTGTTCATGACTGTGTGCTCCTTAGTTTTGTGCGGGACAAGCCCGGACAGAGCTAAGGAGTTTGCTGCCCGCAAGCTCTCCGCTTCCGCCTGGCCTTCCCAATTTGGGTTTCTGGCCAGGCGTTGCTTTGAGCCAGGTCAGCACATGTCCTACGCAAAACCGCGTAGGGTTCGAAGGGACCGTAGCCCCGAAGGATCTATCGGCCTCTTTTGAAACTCGTGCCAACTCGCATTCGTCTGGTGTTTACGTCCGCGGTAGTGCCTGTTTCACAATTCTCGGTTCGCTGCCATTCATCTCCGGCACAGCTCTCCACGTGACAACTGTGTAGAAGACCTGTCCTGACTTGAATGCCTCCACTAAAGCTTCTTTTTCAGTCGGCATCTCCTGCCCAAGCTCGGGCTTCTCGTTGGAAGTCCCAGATTGGGGCAGAAAATACCGCACGTTCTCGCTGGTCATCTCCCAGCGGCGCCGGCGACCGCTTCTGTCCGTAGCTGCGGCCGAGGTATCTAGAGCGCCATTGGTTCCATTCATATTCGGTTCCCCTATTCAATTCACGTTGAAAGATGCGGGCCGGCCGAGCGCGTCTTCGTGTTCTCCCTCGATAAGCCGCTCGCTATAGTCGGCTATCAGTAATCCGCTTGGGTTCTGCTCCGAACGCCTCTCTGCAATCAGCCGGACATGAAACTCACCAACCAATTTGTCGATGGTTTCCTGGTGATCACGAACGCGGTGCACTTCCTTTACGCCGAAGGCGGTGAAGCTCAGGGGATCGTCCTTGGCAGGCTCCAGCGAACGCAAATGGAAGATCGACGTAATCTGATCGGCCTGAATGTTTTCAATGACATTCTCCTTTTCAATCGCGTTCATGGTGGAGCGGCGAAGATTAGCCGTCATCATGTTCAGAGCATCAGCCCAGCTCCGATCGACGTCATCCGCAGAAAAACTCAGGTATTTCTCGAGGAACAGCCGCGCGTATGCTTTACGCTCGAATTCGGTAGCTACAGCATTTGCTCCTTGCGCCAAAAGCGGCTGCTTTGATCGTTCCACTTTGGTAGCCATCGCAGCAGCCGCGCCGCTGGAATCGATTCGAATGACTGTTGGTGGCTGCAGGCGGACGAAGGCAGCTAACGCAACCGCCAGAAGTGTTGTTGGAAGAGAAATGAGCGCTAGCACCATTGCTCGATTCGCATATGCTCGCAGGGCGCCATCATGCTCGTAATACCGGCTGTAGCGGAGCTTTTCCGGAGCTCTTTCCTTTGCCTCAGAATTGATTTTCTTCAGCCACATCTAACTTTTCTCCCGTTTCCTGAATAAGCGCCCGAAGAACCTGCCAATGAAGAATGCGATCAGAGTAGAGACACTCCAAGGTCGCAGACGGCTGTGCTTCGGTTCGTAAATGGGACCTAGATACCAAGGCAGCATTTTGAGTGGTCCCTCCTTTCCGATTCATGCATTACCCTTGTGCCCATTGCCACCGTTGCCGCTTTCCATCGCAACACCAGCGGCGAACCTCCCAGCATGAAACGCGAATGTCTGAGTTATCCCGACTGGCCGAAAGACGGCAGCGGATCTGAACCTGTTTTGCGGAGCCGCACCTGCTTGCGAAGAGCCCGCGACCGCCGTCGCTGCGGTCGCAGTGTCAGCAGTGTCTTGAGTCGCACAAGGAGCGGGTGGTGCAGCTCCGTTAACAGCACTCATGATTCCGCTTCGAATTGTTTGCGCCAGACTCGGTTGTGGCCGTGGCGCCGAGCAAGAGGCGATGGCACCTGCACTCGCAACCCCGGTAGTCGCACCTGACGTCGCCAGGGCAGCTCCGGTCCCGCTCCCCAGCGCCAGTCCTTCAGCAACGCCACTGACTCCGGACATGAGCGTCCCAGCCGCCGCAGCTCCAGCCCGAACTAGTGAATAGGCGCTGGAGCCGACATCTCCAGAGATCAGCCGCTTGGCAACAAACGGAATCAGAATCAGCGCCAGTGCATACAAAATGCTGATGAGTCCGAGAATTAACGAATCTGAAGTCCCTTGAAAGAAACCGCCAAAGAAGCCCTGATTCATTACTTGATCAACGCGACTGAATTGGAGCGCCGTAATCAATGCGCCAAAAGTCGCATAGAGAATGCCCCAAGCATTCCAGATCATCAGGTTGGTCGCGTAACCCTTCGCTAGTTGACCTATTCCCGAAATAGGCAGCAGAGCGAGGACTAACGGGCCAAGGACATACAGCACGCAGCCATAAAGGACGTAGAAGAATGCGAAAACGACGACCGCAAGTGCGTAGATCAGATACGCGAGGAGAACCATCAACGCCGTTGCGATCGCAGCAAAGCTCGCGCTGATGCTTGGCAAAATCGCGGCAATACCGTTGTTGCTGAACTGATCCTTCAGTTGATCGAACCAGCTCAAAAACATGTCTCCGGCGCCAGAACTGGAATCGATAAACTGCGCGATCTGATTGAAGGAGTCGTTCACTTCGTGAAACACGGTGCTCCAATTAGCCAAAATGACAGCGATCGCCAGATATTTAATTCCGGTCACCGCCAACGCCTGCACGTCTCCGGCTCGCATCGCCGCCTGGTAGAGGCCAATGAGGAAACCGACCAGCAGGATGCTGTATGCGATGCCGACCACCGACGGAATCATCGCCGTGCGATCAATGCCATCGAGTCCCTGCTGCAGTAATTGCTGGAAATAAAACATGGCTACCGCGACCCTCGTTGGAGAGCCTGACTAGTGTTGTTGCGCAAAGTGCTCGCACCAGCAGCGCTCAGCTTTAGTTCGGCGCCGGCATTGGCAAGGTCGATCGAGCGAATACGTATAAGCTCAGCCATAGCAGACTGTGTATATGCATTGGCTCTTACCAGCCAGGCAGAGGCTTGAGCTTCCAGAATCGGGGCGCTGCCCGGAGCTGAATTCCCTACTTGTTGATTGATCTGATCGGCAGCTGCAATCTCTACATCGGCGAGGGCGTCAAGCTCGATTGCTTTCTTGAGGGCCGCCTGCGCTTCGGCGTCACTCATGTCCACCAGATCGCGAATAGCCTGAGGCGCATCTGTGGGCGCTATAACCGAGCCATAGACTGCAGAGTAGTTTTGGCCGATTTGACTGACGGCCTGCGGATCGTGAGAGAACAGCGCTCGTTCAAGTTGTTGCGGCATGGATAGAGTTGCACTGTTCGTGGGTAGCCGGTAAAGCTGGGTAGCCTGCGTCAACTCCTCGCGCATTTGGACAGCTAGAGAGCGCGCGGTATTGATTGCCTCAGCCGGATACACAACCTGCTGCTGGAAGTTAGCGGCCTGTTGCTGGATCTGCTGAATAGACGAGAGTGGCTTAGCCACAACATTCTTTAAGAGACCGGAAATTGAGTTCAGGCCTGCAGAGATGATCGCGCAGCACGGATCAAGTCCAAATTGCGCCCTCGCGCGCACCGGTATGATCACGGCTGTCAGCAGTAGCGCAGCGGCGAGGCCGATCTTCCATTTCGGGAACGCCCATTTCACTCTCATCAGTTCACCTCGACCTGGTCAGAATCTGCTGCATGTTCAGGCGCAGGTTTCGATTGGCATCCGCACTTTGCTTGCGTAACGCATTCGTGTGGGCAAGCCTGGCCGCTTCCTCTCGCAATTCAGTAGCAAGAAGCCGGTGAAGCATGGCCTGATTTTCGAGGTTGGCGGCCTGGGCTTGAGCCGTCAAAATGCACGCGCTGCCAGGCGCGGACAACGCAGCCTGCTGCTCAAGCCCGTCGGCCACATTCAACATTTGCTCGCTCGCCTGATCCGAAGCTGTGGCTGTTTTTAAAGCGCTCAACGCAAATGCATCGTCGCTGTCGACTAGATCTCTTTGTGCATTCGTGGCGTAACCAGCCTGAGGAAGCGTCTGATAGACATCGGAATACGAGCTAGTTATGCTGCTCAGATCGCTTGTCTGGTGACTTCTTAGAACAGCTTCGAGCTGTTTGGGGCGAACTAGATTCGCGCTGCTGGTCTGAATTCCGTGGATTCGTCCAGCAATACTCGACAGTTGCGAGCGTACTTGCGAGACTTCTGCGCGCGCTTCATTGATCAGCGTTACAGGCCACACCACCTGCTGTTGCAGATTTCGAACAGTGGCGTTGATCGTCTGAATGCCGCTCAGGACTTGTCCAACACTGTTTTTCAGGGTGCTTGTGATCGAGGTCAGCAGCGAGATGATGTCTCCGATGCCGGCATTCGCTGTGAGTGGCACCAAAAGCAGAACAAAGATGACACCAGCCGTCACGGTTCGTTCTCTGGATAGCAAGCGTTTCAATTCCGCGCTCTTTTCGTGGCTCCCGAAGATTCCTCTTCTGGAAGCGTGTCGAGATCGGCGAGCCCGAATGGAAACGCCTTAGCAAGCTCCTGATAGGCATCGAGTAGCGGCATCTCTTTGTGTTGAGAAAGCCACCAGGCTCGATAAAGTCGTTCTCGTGGATAGGTGGTACTGATCCAATAATCGAGAGGAGTGGGAACCATTCGAATCGTGTGAGTGGTCTCCGCTTTTTCACCGATCACGATCAGAGCATCCGCAAAGCGGCCTTTGCTTGGAGCGCTGAAGTGTTTGATCTGGTGCAGCGCCGTCTCGTTGAGATGGAGGTGCTCCTTCAACGCAGTCATATCGCCAGGCTGCTGGCCGATGATTTTCGTGCTGGAATTCTTCACGATTCCAGCACCATGAACTCGCGGCTTC
>DATEMI010000181.1:0-2123 GCA_035275665.1 Terriglobales bacterium
CAGCGTGCCCATGAAATAGAAGGTGTTCTGCGTGCGCCCCATGAAGTGTGGGGGCACCAGTTCCATGAGGCTGGTATTCAACGACGTGCCGCCGAGTCCGCGTGCCGAGCCCATCAGGAAGAATAGAAAAGCTGCGAGCGCCAGCACACGGGAGTGCGGCGCGAGAAACATGCACCCGCCAAGCACGAACATGCCCAAACGAATGCTGGCGCGCGTGCGCAAGCGTCCGATCGCCCACGGCGTGTACATCGTGCTCAGGAATGCGCCGACACCCCACGCTCCATTCAGCCATCCATATCCGACGGCGCCGCCGTGCAGAATACGATCATCGAGCGGCGCGGTCACAATGCCCTGCGTGAGCATCGCCCCCATGAATAGCGCCATGCTGATTCCGACGAGCGTCACTGCCGGGCGATTCTTTAGGTATCCGAAGCCCTCGCGCAATTCGTACAAATAGCGCGCGACTGGATGCGCGTTGTGCGGAACCGGTGTGTCCATCGGGCGCTCAACTACGATGCGCCCATTACGCACGAACAGATAGCAGCTAATCGAGATCACGTAAGTACTGAAGTCGAGCAGCAGAACTCCGCCGAGATGCAAGTGGTTGTAGACGAATCCGACGATCGCGCCGGCGATGAGCCATCCGCCTTGTACACCGGCCATCAGGAAATTGCTCGATGCTACATACTGCGATTCGGGAGTGAGCTCCTGGATCAACGCGGTCACCGAGGGCCAGAACATCCAGAAGCCTGCAGCAACCAGCGTGTTCATCAGATAGAGCTCCCACAGGCGCACCTTGCCTGCGAGAGCCAGGAATGCGACCGTCACAATGATCACGCCGCGCGATGCATCGAGAAACATCACTACATGCCGCCGGTCCTCGCGGTCGATGATCACTCCGGTGAACGGCAGCATCAGCAGCGCAGGAATCGTCTGCAGGATGATGACCGTGCCCAGCGCCATCTCCGAATGCGTCGCCTGCAGGATGTACCAGACGACCGCAGCCGAGTTCATCCCACTGCCCAACATCGAGATCAAGTTGGCAATGAAGATGAGCCGCAGCCCGCGCTGGCGGAGGATGTCGCGCATGGAGTTAGCGTAGCAGCTCCTGCAGATGGACAAGTTGCTGAACGGACGTCGAAAGTCGCTCCGGATGTTATTTTGGATAGCACGGTAGATGTGCTAAAGTGTTACCGGATGATTCGCTCATTTGCCGATGATGCGACCGAAGACATCTGGCACGGCACGAACAGCAAGGCGGCTCGAGCGATTCCGAGGAACCTGTGGCAGATTGTGCGCCGCAAGCTTGATCAGATCGACTCGGTTGGCAATCTGGAAGATCTGCGAATTCCACCAGGTAATCGGTTGCATGCGTTAAAAGCCGAATTTGCGGGATATCACGCGATTCGAGTGAACGATCAGTATCGAATTACTTTCCGCTTTGAAGGACCAGATGCGTTCGATGTTCGTTGCGAGGATTATCACTGAAGGCCTTTCTTGATGCTACCTAGTCACCGTCCGCCGACTCATCCTGGCGAAATGCTGCTGAAGGAATTTCTTGAACCGCTAGGTGTTTCTCAGGTCGAAGCGGCAAAGCGCATGCACATTCCGTTTCAGAGGCTTAACTCGATCGTCAAAGGACGGCGCGCGGTGAGTGCCGATACAGCTCTTTTGCTGGAGGCGTTTACGCGGTGGGATGCTCAAATTTGGCTGACGCTGCAGGCGAAGTGGGATCTTTGGCACGCATTGCGGGCACGGGGAAAGAAGCCGAATGTGAAGGCACTACCGTTGGCGACCAAGCGGCGTCAAGCGCATACGTAAACGTCGGCCCAGCCCTTATCGCTGGAAGCTATACTCAACCTCTTGATTCCCTACATCCACTTTGGGCCTGTGACCATCGGCAGCTTTGGGCTGCTGATGCTCCTTGCTTTTCTTGCCGGTTATTTCGTTCTCCGCGCCGACATTCACCGGCGTGGCATGAACCTGGACGCGCAGAACGTGGTTACGGTTTGCGCGCTGCTGGGGATTATTGGGGCGAAGCTCTATCACGTCTTTGAAACGCCGAGCGACCTCATTGCAAATCCTCTTGGCGAACTATTCAGTCGTTCAGGATTCGCATGGTT
>DATEMI010000182.1:0-3026 GCA_035275665.1 Terriglobales bacterium
AGGTCGAAGATGCTTACTTTCAAAATTGATGGGGGTTTACAAATCTAACCATGCCAAGAGTCGACCCAAAGCCGAACGGTCGGTAGTCCACTGGCGTCGGTTAACCGACGATCCAGCGCATCCCAATCAGCATGGTCACCACCGGCTCTTGGCCGGGCCGCCAGCGCACTTTCGTGTGCGAGGCTAAGGTCAACGTACACCTTCTCGCTCTTTACCCCAGCAACGGGTGTGGGAACGAAGCTTGCAGACCAACAATGACATTTGCCACGATAGGAGCCTTCGTCGCCTTCCTCTATACCCACGTCGCGATACCGTTCTTCAATAAGAGGAGTACATGCGCTACGCACGGACCTGAGAAGAGCATTCTTTTGCAGCCTTGGCAGTCACTGCAAGCATATTGGGCTGCGGTGCCTATGCTTGCACTGCGGCGTTATCTGAACTTTTCTGCCTGAATGTGGAATTGATTCTCATAATCCTAGGCGGTACTGGAGTGAAGCCCGCCCGTCAAGACGCGGCTTCTTGTTGAGCATCTATCGACTCAAATGGAAGCCAGGCATTGGTGACCCTACCTATTACGGTGGCCTCGTTGGGCATTTTGAAGTGGCGAACTCGGCGGTGGGATGCCGGGTGCGGTATCAATAGCAGCTCCCGCGCATCGATTTGGCACCAGCAGCAGGTGTGCCCTTCGGGGTGCCAGACCAAATACATAGGTCGCTGCCTGAGCGTCTGCCACTCGAAAGCCTGGACGACCCGTTGCGTGGTATCAATCTCGACCAGGGATCGTGGAGGTAGCAAATCGGCCATGCTGTCGTCGCTTGACCCGATTGAGGCGTATCGATAGCGAATCGGATCAAAGCGAGCCCGAATGGGGGCCGCCAGAACGGAGAGATCATGGGAATGGATCTTCAGCAGAGTTGTCTCTTGACCGCTTATGTTTGTGTCGAAATTGAGTTCGAATCGAAACGCTGGCTCACGAGGCGTGGGCAACGTCAGTGCATCCGTTGTAGATTCTAGTGCTGAAATGGGGACAGCTGCCTCGTCAATTCCAAACGGTAGCAACAAAGCGCTCAATGGAACCTTAAGGCACAGTGCCAAACTGAAAAGCTTGTGAATGCCCGGGATCGTCCCAGCTTCAATGTCGGCCAGACTGGAGTGTGAAATGTAACAGTCCGGATTATGTCTGGTCTCTGCCATGCTTCTCGTAATGCGTTCGATGTCGCTTGGTTTCATCAAACGCTCTTCCCGCAACGCGCGAATCCACTTTCCAGGTTCCATTCTCCCCAGCCCAATAGCTACTAGATTCCTTCATGGGGGACCCCCGATTGCATGAAGCATGACTATGCAGGTGCCGGGAAAAGACTTGCCGTGGCGTCATCGTCCACCAACAGCGAAGACAGATCCTGAGAAATAGGTATTTCTTCGGCGTCTTCCGTCTTCAATTTAGTGCGTGCCGTTTCTGGGATTACTTGCGACGATTTTGCCTTCTCGAATGAATTTCTCACTTTGGCGCGCCCAATCCTCGCATCTTTTAGAATGACACCATGTGCTGAGTGCGTACCCGTTCTGATTTCGTAACAAGCAAGCAGGTGGCTTTATCGCAAATCGTCACAAATGCCAATGGCCAACTACCGAATTGCTGCCCCGCCTCGTGCCAAACGCGTCAGCAGGCAGAACGGGCTGTTACGAAACCCGAACTAATATTCAAAAAGAAGTAAGCCGGGGCGATCGGCCCAGAAGTTGCCATTTCGACTGCTCAGCGTAAGCTGCGGAACAAGAGCCGCCGATAAGGCGCAACGCTCGCAAGCAGGAATTGCATCTGGGACGGGAACATCCACTGCACCCAGAGGCACAGCCTCGCGACGAGCAAATTCCAACGCAGTTGGATAGCCTCTACTGCCAAAGGGTCGCGGCTTCTTCTGCCTGAGCGCACGAATCTCGGTAGTTCTTTTTGGGGCTCGCCCATTTTTGTGAAGAAAGCTCGTCTGGGTGAACTGTTGGACTGCTCTCGATGAGATTATCGGTACGCAGCCCAACTTAGTTCGAGAAAATCCACCTCTATTTCCGTTGATGACTCCTAGACAAGCCCAAGTAAGAGCACGCGTTTAATCCCTGGGATGCGGACTGCGGTACTTATCCAAGAAATATCAGAGAATTTCGTCCAACAAACGGCATCAAGTTAGGAGGATAAACCAGATTTCGTCGGAATTCCGTCGAAATCCGGGAAGTGCTTTCAGCTCGCGAGAAATCTAAGACGCATTTTGGTTCTTATGTCATGACCGACGTAATGAGACAGGCAACGATGCTTTCGGCGGTTCGACCTTGGCTCAGAGATAATCGGACTGCGATTCGAATCATTAGCAGCGATCATGAACCTAGATCTGAGCAAAAAGCCAAATCCTGGCATTTCGGCTGCAAACACTGCGTCCACTGCCGCAGCCACTGCACCCGCGGCCTTTTCAATACCAGCTTTGCTGACAGGCATGCTCCGCACCGCTCCAAAAGTGAGCGACCTGTTCTTCACGCCCGGCAAACCGCCCATGGTAGAGGTTAATGGCCGTCTCTCGCCAGTAGGCGCACGCGTGCTGACATCCGAGGATACGCGACATATCGCTACTGATCTCGTCGGAAATAATCAGCATGCGCTTGCAAATCTACGCGAACAGGGCTCCTGCGATGTTTCCTACAGCCTGGCCGGCACATCCCGCTTCCGGGTCAACGTATTCATGCAGCGAGGCAGTTGTGCGGTTGTGATGCGAGTCATTCCGGGCAAGATTCCCAGCTTTGCAGAACTCAAATTGCCCGCGGAATTGCAAAATATTGCCGAACTGCGTAATGGGATCGTGCTGGTTACCGGTCCAACGGGCTCAGGAAAATCGTCCACTCTCGCAGCAATCATCGACCTCATTAACAAGAACCTCTTCTTCCATATTCTCACTATAGAAGATCCGATCGAATTCCTGCACGTTCATCAGAATTGTATTGTTCACCAGCGTGAACTGCACAGTGATACGCCGAGCTTTGCGCTG
>DATEMI010000183.1:0-5981 GCA_035275665.1 Terriglobales bacterium
ACGCTGCTCGAACCGATCATGATCGCCTTTCTCGGCGTCGCCGTTGGTGGCATCGTGATCTCGCTTTACATGCCGCTCTTCGCCATGATCGCGAAGCTCGCGGGATAAACAGATCCGGGTGCTCCCTGGCTGTGATTCGAAGGAGCAGCAGGAATGCTGCTCCTTCGTGTTGATTGGTAATCTTCAGCCTGCCCATTTAGGAACAGGCAAAGTGAGTAGAATGTCGCGTCCTTTTGATGAACGATCATGGCTGAGCTGGCTGGTGAAGGTGAGAATTATCATCGTCACCTTCCTTCTGGTGATCGGCCTCGGAGTTATTCGACTCACTCACACCAATATTCCTGAACGTTCCTTCATCTCTGCCATTGCCCTTTGGTATTGCGTCGCAATCCTGTTCCTTGCATTTGATTCCTTTGCCAAAGATTTCCGGCTGCTGGGTCGCATTCAAGTACTCAGCGATCTGGGACTCACGGCAATATTCATCTACATCACCGGCGGAATCGACACATCCTTCAACTTCCTATTTCCGCTAGTCATCATCGTGGCCAGTATCCTGCTTCCGCGATGGTGGGCGTACCTTACCGCTGCACTGTCGTTCATTGCGTTCGGCGCAATTCTCGATCTGACTTATTACCAGTTCATTCCATCGTTTTCAGTGTCGAACCCTGATCTGAAATCAGTGCAGTTTGTAGTCGGCATTAACTTCTTCGCCTACATGGCAATTGCCTATCTGGCCAGCAGCCTCAGCGCGAAGCTTCGGCAGGCCGGTGTTGAACTTCACGTTAAAAACGACGAGCTGCAGGATCTTCAGGCGATGCAGGAAAACATCCTGCACTCGATGCGCGGCGGACTGATCACCACCGATCTCGAAGGACGAATCACTCTCATCAATCAGCCCGGACTGAATTTTCTGAAACGCAAGTACGCCGATGTGCTGGGTACGCATGTCTCATCTTTGTTCCTCGATTCCCTACCTGCTGCGGATTCCTATCCCGTTCAGGACGAACTGCGCGCCAGTACGCCTGAAGGCGAAAAGATATTTGGACTGACAATTACGCCGCTCACAATGCACGATGGCGCCGTGATTGGTTTCGTGTACACATTCGCCGATCTGACCGAGGTGCGCAGGTTGGAAAATGAAATTCGCCAGCGTGAACGCCTGGCCGCAATCGGACGGCTTGCGTCAGGCATCGCGCACGAAATACGCAATCCTTTGTCTTCTATTGCAGGTTCAGTGCAGATGCTCTCGAAGATGGCTACGCTGAACGAAGAGCAGCAGGTGTTAGTCGATATCGTGCGACGCGAGTCGGAAAGACTGAACAGCATCATTTCCGACTTTTTGATGTACTCACGAGAAAAGAGCTACAAGTTCGTGCAGCATGATCTTCTGCTGCTGATCGAAGAGACGCTGCGTTTGATCGAGAACCGCCCAACACGAGGAGCAGGCACGTACCGCATTGTGCGGAGCCTGGAGGCAAGGGAGGCGCTGGCCATCGTGGATTCCGATCGGCTGAAACAAGTGTTCTGGAACCTGTGCGACAACGCTTTTCGCGCTATGCCGGAAGGGGGCACACTAAAAGTGACGCTGCGCGCACGAGGCAGTAACTGGGTACTCTCCTTCAGAGACAGCGGAGTAGGCATTCGTCCTGAACAGTCCGAAAAGATCTTCGAACCGTTTCAATCGAGCTTCGAAGGCGGTACCGGATTGGGACTCGCGCTGGTGTACCAGATCGTTCAAGCTCACAAAGGACGAGTCTATGCCGTGCCTGGGCCAAAAGAAGGTGCGGAGATCATTGTCGAGATTCCACAGTCGCAAGCCGCTCCCCGAACGGTGAGCATCGCAGAAAAGAGAGCACTCGCCGCAGTAGCTGCGGCGGAGAGAGTCCATGGCTAATGTTTTAGTGTGCGACGACGAGCGCTCGATCCGCGAGCTACTCGATATCGCTTTGCGCAAGGAAGGACATAAAGTAGAAACTGTCAACTCTGGCGAGTCGGCGGTGAAAAAGATCGAGTCGGCTCGCTTCGACGTGATCGTCACCGATATCAAGATGCCGGGAATGAACGGTATCGATGTGCTGAAGCACGCGCATCGTGTTTCACCGCAATCCGCGGTCGTGCTCATTACGGCAGTCGGCGATTTCGATTCGGCGGTTCAGGCCGTTAAATCCGGCGCATTCGACTACATTCAAAAGACGCCGAACGGACTGGTAGATGAAGTGCGTGTGTCCATAGGACGCGCATCCGAAGTTCTCGAATTGCGCCGTCAAAACCAGGCATATCGCCGCGATGCAGCCAGCCGAAACTCGCTTGACAACATCATTGGCTGCAGCGTCGCTATCAATCAGCTAAAGGAAACCATTCGCACCGTCGCATCGACGGGGAGCACCATTTTGATCCACGGCGAGAGCGGTACCGGAAAGGAACTGGTAGCGCGCGCCGTGCACACCTGCTCGCAACGCGACGGTCAGCCGTTTGTATCGGTTAACTGTGGAGCATTTCCGGAAACGCTTCTCGAAAGCGAGCTCTTTGGATACGTTAAAGGCGCGTTCACCGGAGCCAATCAGAACAAACAAGGATTGTTCGAAGTGGCCGATGGAGGCACTATCTTCCTTGACGAGATCGGCGAGATGAGCCTCGCCATGCAGGTAAAGCTGCTCCGCGTGCTTCAAGAGCGCACGATCCGGCCCGTGGGCGGCACTTCCGAAATTTCGGTGGACGTGCGCGTGATTGCCGCCACGAACCGCGACCTGCACAAAATGGTCGAGGAAAAAACCTTCCGCGAGGACCTGTATTATCGGATCAGCGTCATCCCTATCGAGGCGCCGCCCTTGCGTTCGCGCCAGGAAGACATTTCCCTGCTCGCCAACTGCTTCCTTAAACGGTACGCGCCAGCTGCGGGAAAAAACATCGTGCGCATCTCTCCGAAGTCACTGGAAGCCCTGCCGCAATACGAGTGGCCCGGAAATGTCCGGCAGCTCGAGAATGCAATCGAGCGTGCGGTTGCGATGGAGAGCACTGAGATTTTGCATGTCGACGTTCCTGGAGAGAAGTCAACAAGCAGCTGCGGCACGGAAAATGGAGTGCCGCCGTCCGATTCCATTTCGGTGCCGAGCGAGGGTCTCGATATGGAAGCTTATGTCGCGGACATGGAACGCGCCATTCTGGTCTCCGCACTGAAACAATGTGGTGGAGTACAGACCCGAGCAGCTGAGCTACTCCAAATTTCTTATCGCTCATTCCGCCATCTCGCTAAGAAATACAACATCTGAGCTTTGCTTCGATATGCCGCGAGGCTTCAATGTAAACATTCCAACTCAAGTCAAAAAAAGAACGGGCACATAGGCTATGAAATGAACGGTGCCTACGCGCCCCAATTACTTTTTCGGATTGATTGAGAAAGAATACGATTAAACTCGCGCGCCCCACCTCACGCTAAACCGCGACTTTCGCTTTCTGCTGCTCCGCAACCGGCGCTTTCGCCTGAGTTTCAGTTTGGTCAGCGGTAACCGTAATGGGATTCACGAACGGCATCATCGCACGAAGACGCTCACCAACCTGTTCGATCTGGTGATTGTGATCTTTCTTGCGTGCTTCGTTGAACCACGGACGTCCCTTATCGTTTTCCGCGATCCACTGTCGCGCGAACTCGCCGCTGCGAACGTCCGCGAGCAGCTTGCGTAAAGCTGCGTACGTTTCTTTTGTGACGACCTTCGGGCCGGCGGTGTAGTCACCGTATTCAGCAGTATCGCTGACGGAGTAACGCATGAAGTTGAGTCCGCCGCGATACATGAGGTCGACGATTAGCTTTAGCTCGTGCAGACATTCGAAATATGCGATTTCAGGCTGATATCCGGCTTCGACAAGCGTCTCGAATCCCGCTTTGATCAGCGCGCTCACACCGCCGCAAAGGACCGCCTGCTCACCAAAGAGATCTGTTTCAGTCTCCTCTGCGAACGTCGTTTCGATTACGCCTGCGCGTGTGCAGCCGATTCCCTTCGCGTAAGAAAGAGCAAAGGCCTTTGCATGTCCGCTTGCATCCTGATGCACCGCAAGAAGTCCCGGAGTGCCCCCGCCTTCGACGAATACCTCGCGTACGCGATGGCCAGGAGACTTTGGCGCAATCATCACAACGTCAACGTTCGCCGGCGGCTTGATGGTCTTGAAGTGAATGTTGAACCCATGAGCGAACAGCAGCGTCTTGCTGCCGTTGGAGAGAGCCGGCGCGATCGCTTCGTTGTACAGCCTGGCCTGAACTGTGTCAGGCGTGAGAATGACGAGCACGTCAGCCCATTTAGCGGCCTCGGTCGGAGTGAGCACTTCGAAGCCTGCCTCGCGGGCCTTTGTCCGCGAGCGGCTGGTGGGCTCGAGCGCGATGCGCACTTCGACTCCGCTGTCGCGGAGGTTGAGCGCGTGAGCATGTCCCTGTGAACCGTAGCCGAAAACAGCTACTTTCTTCCCGCGAACCAGGGAGATATCTGCCGAATTCTCGTAATAGATTTTCGCCATGTAAGTTCCTCTCTAAGAACAATTGCGCGGAAGCTCCGCGGAGTGGGTTAAGTTCCAAAATGGTCCTCGCTGCTCTTCGCCTGCGGCGGCAGCGTTACGAAGTGCCGAAGTGTGGCCGCTCGTCATCGCTACGCGACCGGTGCGCGTCACTTCCAGAACTTCAAAAGGCCTGAGCGTCTCGATGAGAAGATTTATTGCGTCTTCTGGTCCCGTGGCCTCTGCGACTACCGACTCGCTTCCAGTCTCGAGTACGCGAGCGCCAGCCGAAGTAAGCACGCGCAAAACTTCGGATTGTGTGGCAGCATCGGTTGCAACTTTTACGATCATCAGCTCGCGATGCACTGCTGGCACCTGAGTGATATCGTCCACACGAATCACCTCCGCGAGCTTGTAAAGGTTCGCCATGACAAGTGGCGCGCCGACCTCGTCGATCGCGACCACGACCGTCATGCGCGAGACGCCGGATTTATGCGTGTGGCCGACCGTTAATGACTCAATGTTGTATCCGCGACGGCGGAACAGGGATGAAACGCGGTTCAGCACGCCCGGATGATCGGCGACATAGACGATAAATGTGCGTACCATACTCATGCCTCCGATGCTGCCGTTTCGACCAGCGGACTTGGACGTCGAATCATTTCGTCCAAGGCGGCGCCGCTTGGCACCATTGGGAAAACAGAATCTTCTTGCTCGACCAGGAAGTTGATCAGAGTTGTGCCGCGATGATTGCGCGCCTCGCGAATCGCGGGAACGACCTGCTCGCGGCCTTGGACCGTCAAGCCACGCAGGCCAAAAGCCTCTGCCAGCTTGGCGAAATCCGGACTGAGGAGCGGTGTCTCTGAATAGCGACGGTCATAGAAGAACTCCTGCCACTGCCGAACCATTCCCAAATAGCCGTTGTTGATGACCGCGATATTAAGATCGAGTTCTTCCTGCGCAGCAGTCGCCAGCTCGGGCATAGTCATTTGGAATCCACCGTCACCTGCGACGACCCAAACGTCGGCTTCAGGACGGGCGAACTTCGCGCCGATGGCGGCGGGCAAGGCAAAGCCCATCGTGCCGAGTCCACCGGATGTAATAAGAGAACGCGGCTGCTCGTGCTTGTAGTACTGCGCCTCCCACATCTGGTGCTGACCAACGTCGGTTACGACGATCGAGTTCCCGTTCGTCTCACGCCAGAGATCATGGATCACGTGTGCCGCATAGAGATGTCCGCTGTCAGGCATCTTCTGAATGTCACGAACCGCGGAGTCGCCTTTGATTTCGTCGATATGGTGCAGCCAGGCCTGTCTATCGGTACGCTGAACACTGGGCAGGAGTTTCTGCAATGCCGAACGAAGATCCGAAACGAGTGCAACGTCGGCGCGAACGTTCTTGTTGATCTCTGCCGGATCGATCTCGATGTGAAGCTTCTTCGCTTTAGGAGCGTAGGTCTTCAGCGTGCCGGTAACGCGATCATCGAAGCGCATGCCGAA
>DATEMI010000184.1:0-10042 GCA_035275665.1 Terriglobales bacterium
GTATTTCTGCGACGTGCGAAATAACCCTGGTGAGCTCTGCGGCGGACCGAGCGATCCGACGCAGAAACAAAACTTAGTGCCTTTCAGTCAGTTTGCGAATGACCTTGGGGCAGGAAAGTTGCCCGATTTCTCATTCGTTGAGCCGAATCTGACCGACGATGCCCACGACGGCACACTACAGCAGGCCGATAGTTGGCTCAAGCAGAACATCGCTCCACTACTCAACAGTGCGCAATTCCAAAACGGCGGATTGTTAATTGTCTTGTTCGATGAAGGCAGCGACAGCGATGCCAGCCACGGCGGCGGGCATACCGTGATGGTTATGGCCGGACCGACTGTAAAATCCACCTATCAAAGCTCGACACTTTATCAGCACGAGAATCTGCTGAGGACCATCACCAACTACATGGGAATTGATGGAACCCTCGGCGCCGCAGCCAATGCCGCGGCGATGACTGAGTTCTTCAAGTAACGCCGTGAATTTCTCAGGATTCTGCCGCGATGATCACGGCGACCTGCTTTAAAAATCTCCATCCCGCTGATAATATGAATCTGCGGGGTGGAGCAGCCTGGTAGCTCGTTGGGCTCATAACCCAAAGGTCGGTGGTTCAAATCCATCCCCCGCAACCAAAGTTCTCAACAAGCTGGCCGCTCAGAATTGGGCGGCCTTCTGTTTTGTCCCCTGAATTTTCCGTATTCGCTTCGATTCGTCAGGACTGAATCCTTCGGCGTCAACCTCGGAGGGCTACAAGCATCGGCTCTCTCCTTCTGAGGGCGTGATGCCGCATGACACACTCGCCTACATCCACAATGGCAGATACCGAACGTTGGTAACTTGCGGCACACCGCTGGGCGGATCATGCTTGCGCCGTAGAGAGAACTAGAGACGCGAGGAGGTTTCCAGGGATGACACACTTAGCGTTCAGACTGGGAGACATCATCTACCGCTTCGACTTTTTCATGTGGTTCTATTTCACGAAGCTCGCAGTCCTCATCTTAGGCATCACCGTAGCGGTTAGCTGGTTATTCCGTTCGAAAAGAGCGTTTCCGGCTGTTGCCGCGTGTCTGACGATAGTTGCAGGAACATATGGTTTGTGCGAGTGCACGCACTTGCAGCACAGAATGAACTGCTACGGCCGCTTCGGCGAATTTCAATGCGATCTCAGTGCTCGTCCAGAATCTGCTAAAAAGACCGACGTTCACTTTCAATTCTGATCCTACGCCGAGAGATCTTCCAATGCTTTTCGGTTCGTCTTCGGACCGAAGGCGATTGCAATCGCGACTCCAGCCATCGCAGTGGCCAGCATGGTGAAAACCGGCGTAACTCCATGCGTCAGCACTGCGGCTATCAGCAATGAACTGAGGGCCGCGCTTAGACGGCTCCAACTGTAGGTGAATCCTACGCCGGTGGCCCTGATCCGGGTGGGGAAGAGTTCGCTTTGATACGAATGCAGCACAGCCGAGAACCAGTTGCTGCATAGAGTCACCAGAGCGCCGCTGATCACGATTAGAGCGGGCAATTGCCAAATCGCAAATCCCAAGCCAAATGCGGCGATTGATAGTGCGAGCGCAAAGATCGTCCATTTGCGTTCGAGCCTGTCGGCAGTGAACGACGCGATGAGCGGACCTGCTGGTGCGATCAGGGCAATCAGCAGGGAATAGTTGAGCGAATGCAACAGTCCCACACCGCGCTTTAACAGAAACGTCGGCGCCCAGTTTGCGAAGCCATAGAAACCGAGCGTCTGCAGAGTTTGAAAGACGATCAGCATCAGCGTGCGACGGCGATATGTTGGGCTCCACAACTCGCGAAAGCGCGAAGAACTCCAGTGCTGCGAGATGGAAGCTGCCGTGAGGCGCCGCGACACTGGTTTCTGTCGATTCGTAATCTGGCTTGGTCCTGGGCCACGCGACTGGCCTTCGATCATGTCGAGGACTGCCTCGGCTTCTCGCGTTCGATTTACGCTCTCCAGCCAGCGGGGCGATTCAGGCAATCCAAGTCGCAAATACCACGCGAGCAGCGCTCCTCCGGCTCCGAACACCATCACCCATCGCCATCCGTTGATCAGGAAATGCGTCGGAACAAGAATGCGTGAGAGGATTGCAACGATCGGCACTGAGGTGAATCCGACCACCTGCGTGATTGCGATGAACCGTCCGCGCGCATAGCTCGGAACCATCTCGCTCACGTAAGCGTCGATTACGACGATCTCAGCGCCGATGCCGATGCCAGCTAGAAATCGGCACGCAATCAGCCACACAGCCGACTGCGCCAGCGAACCGATTAGCGTGAATACGGAGTAAATCAGCAGCATCACCACAAATGAAGTGCGCCGGCCGATTTGGTCGCTGGTCATGCCAAACAACACGGTTCCGACAAACATCCCCAGGAACCCGGCGGCGATGAGTTGGCTGAATTGCTGTAGTGAAAGGAATCCTGAATTCTGCAAAGCTGCCCCGACATAAGCGACCATGAAGAGGTCGTACATATCGAACCATTCGCCCAGCGAGACGAGAGAGATAAATCGATAATGAAATCTGCCGACGCCTAGTGATTCCAGCCGCGCCGCAATGGAAGATGGAGTTGCCGTTAGCATACGGTGGGATCCGCAGTGTCCGGTGCTACGGTCGATGTTGAACTCAGCTCAGCAGCTTAGCAGTTCATAGAGAGCCGGAGGCGGTTTTCCGCATCTTCGGCTACTCTGAAATCATCTTGGTTATCAGTGACTATGTCTCCACGAAAGCAGTTCATTGGCTTCATCGCGGTTATTCAGTCCATTCTGTTCCTGGCGCATTTCCTTTTGTATGAGACCTGGACGTTCTCGGCTGCAGGCGGCGGTCGCTTCGGCTTGAAACTCGCTCTTGGTCTTTTGTCAGTAAGCTTCCTTGGCAGCTCGTTGTTGGCATTTCGGTATACGAATGGCTTTGTTCGTATTGTCTACAAGACTTCTGCGATCTGGCTGGGTTTGCTCAGCTTTGTCTTTCTCGCGGCACTCTCGTCCTGGTTCATTTTTGGCATTACGCGAGTTACAGGACAGAGCATCAATTTTCATCACCTCGTAGAAGTTTTGTTCGGGGCTGCGGTAGCGGTTGGTATCTACGGCTTGTTGAACGCAAGCTATACGCGGATTACGCGCACTACCATCCGTCTCGCGAACCTTCCAGACGCATGGCGTGGAAGGAAAGCTGCGCTGATCAGCGACGTGCATCTCGGGCACGTGCGCAACGGCAGCTTTCTTCGGCGAATGGTCGCCAAGATTCTGAAGGAAGAGCCTGACGCGGTCTTCATCGCCGGCGACCTGTACGACGGCACCGCCATCGACGCGCATCGGGCGGCTGAGCCGTTGAAGAAGCTTGCGGCCCCGCATGGTGTGTATTTCGTCGCGGGAAATCATGAGCAGTTCGGCGACGACAGTAAATACCTGAGCGCCGTGGCTGCGGCCGGCGTCCGCGTCCTCAGCAATGAAAAGGTGGAAGTGGATGGCCTGCAGATTATCGGTGTCCCATATCGGAACGCCGTGCACGACAGCCGCTTTGCCTCTGCGCTGCATGCTGTCGGCCTCGATCGCGATCGCGCGAGTATTCTGCTGACTCATGCTCCCGATCATCCTGAGGTGGCTGAGGCTGCCGGCGTCTCGCTGCAGCTTTCCGGGCACACGCATCTCGGCCAGTTCATTCCGTGGAGTTGGATGGCGCGGCGCGTTTATCGGGAATTTGTTTACGGATTGTCCCGGATCGGAAAGATGCAGGTGTTTACTTCCAGCGGGGCAGGAACCTGGGGACCGCCACTACGCCTGGGCTCGAATCCGGAAATTGTCATGCTGCAATTCGAGTGAGCCCCGGCCGGTTTATTTTCCATTCGAAGTTTGCCGCTGCGCTCGGCTCCGTATTCTGCTACCAGCGACATTACCGCGTTGCGACCAACTGCGGTACTCCGGCGAGGCTCTCGAATTCTTCGTCCGTCAGCCGGACTGACGCTGCTGCCACATTCTCTTCCAAATGCTCGATCGAGCTGGTTCCCGGAATGGGAATCATCACCGGGCTGCGGCGCAGCAGCCATGCCAGTGCGATCTGCATCGGAGTTGCCTGATGCTGTGCTGCAATTCGGTTGAGTATGTCCCCGGCGACTTTGCCCGCTCCTAAAGGGAACCACGGAACGAACGCAATGCTATACTTCTCACAATAATCGACGACATAGTCCCATTCGCGATCGGCGAAACTGTAACGATTCTGGACGGAGACGATGGGCACGATCTTGCGCGCGCGTTCGATGTGCTCCCGGGTTACGTTTGATAGCGCCACTTCATGAATCTTTCCCTGCTGGCGCAGCTCAGCGAGCGTCGCGATCGAAGCTTCCAACGAGACGATTGGGTCGGGTATGTGCAATTGGTATACATCGATCCGCTCGACTCGCAATCGTTTCAGACTACCTTCCACGGCTTTGCGCAGGTGCGTGGGAGTAGCATTGTGCGTCCATTGGTTCGGACCCGGACGCATCCATCCACCTTTGGTCGCTACGACCAAACCTTTGGAATACGGGAACAGCGCTTCCGCAATGAGCTCTTCATTAATGTTCGGACCGTAGGAGTCGGCGGTATCGATGAAGTTCACATCCAGCTCTACCGCACGCCGCAGGACGGCAATGGCTTTATTGCGGTCGCGCGGAGGTCCCCAGATGCCGTCGCCAGTAAGACGCATGGCTCCATAACCAAGGCGATGGACGCGCAGCTCGCGTCCTAACGAAATCTCTCCAGCCGATCTTGCCGACACACGCTTGCTGTTCATGGTTGCAATTATTTCATCTGCTCATGTGTGGCGAAAGCCGATAGAGGCAGAGTCGGCTTGATGTCGAAATTTGTGAGTTGAGCTGGATGAGGTGAGATGGTCCAGTTAGCGGATATGCGGAGTCTGCGGCGGGCTGCCGTGACGTCTGGCGGACGCGCCCACCACATGCACATCGAATTGGAAGGGAACGGTCTTCGGCGGATAACAAGCGTTGTCGCTGCAAGCCTGATAGCGCAGCTCGCCGTGGACAGTGAAGTTGCCGGTCATCGCCGTGTGCGCAGCCAGGAGTTTCGCTTTCACCGTGAATGCGTCGGAATAGACGTTGAGCTTCTCGCTGGGATCGAACGGAAAAGAAATGTCCTTGCCGGGTGGGAAGGTAATGCCTGCGGAGGAGAGGTCGCTTGGAGGCGATAGTTTCAGCGTAGTCGGGATCAGCAGTTCCGAATTGGGCTTGTTGGAGTTGACATGGAACCCGTCTTTAACTCGGAAGTTGAGCTCCACCTCGGCTGCCTTCGTTGGTGTGACCGTGGCCGAAGAAGCGCCTTCGAAATTGACGTAGACATGCGCCGGACGCGGCTCGTCGGCGGCAATCGCGCAGATTGCCAGAGTCAATACCACCAGCGATGTTAACGAAAAGTGCTTGCGTGATTCCAAGTGGGATACCTGCCGAATGCTAAGAAGCCGATTTCGCCGGAATGTTCGCCGCGGCTGCCTGGGCTTTTCCTTCTGCGAGTGCCTTCTTGATGTTGTCCTCGATCTCGCTGCGGCTCACCAGACCCGATGCCGAATCCACGATTTTGCCGTTGCGATCGATATAAAACGTGGTAGGAAGTCCGACTGCGCCGTAGGCGTCGCCTACGTCGTCCTGACCTTGTAGAACGGTGTAGTTCACGCCCATGTCTTTGGCGAACTTCTCGATCTCGTCTCGGCCGGAATCGTCGAGTGCCACGCCTACAATTTGCAAGCCCTGCGGTCCATATTCTTTCTGGAAGTCAACGAACCACGGCATCTCGACTTTGCACGGACCACACCAAGTAGCCCAGAAATTCAGAAGTACAGCCTTCCCGCGAAAGTCGGAAAGCCTTACCTGCTTGCCATCGAGATCTTTCAGTACGAAATCCGGAGCCTCTTTGCCATTGCTCTGGCCATAAACCAGCGGCTGCGGATTGCCGATCATTGCCGCAACCTTTGGCCGGGAGTTCTTAACTCCCGCGTAAATCATGACAACAACTACAAGGGCAATGATCACAATGGCAGCCGCGTTACGTCTCACAAAGGGTCTCCTAATAAATCATCTCACTTCTGTTTCACAGTGCAAAGCGGTTGAGGAAGCCGAGGTAGCCCGAAAGTACTGTGAAATGGCGTGTCACAAAGAGTGCGCCGATCACAATCAGAAGTACTCCGCTGGCGACTTCCACTGCGTGCAGATGCCGCCGGAATCTCCCATAGAACGCAAGAAAGCGGTCGATTCCCAGCGAGGTCAGCAGAAACGGTACGGCCAGTCCAAGCGAGTAGATGGCGAGCAGCACAATGCCCTTGGACACGGTCTGTTGGGATGCAGCAATGGCCAGGATGGCGGCCAGAATCGGCCCAATGCAGGGCGTCCAACCAAAGGCAAACGCAAAGCCTACAAGGAACGATCCCCACGCGCTCTTTCCAGTGCCGACTGTATGCATGCGCTTGTCGGCATAGAGCGCGCTGATCTTCAGAATGCCCGTCAGGTGCAGGCCAAAGATGATGATGATCGCCCCGGCGATCTGCCCTAGCAGACCTTTATATTCACGCAGCAGCCTGCCGACAGAAGTGGCCGTAGCCCCCAATGCCACGAAGACAACCGTGAACCCAAGAATAAAGGTGATGGAGTTCACCATCACCGCGCGCATGTGATTGGCAGCCTTCTCGTCGCGCAGCTCGTCGACCGAGGCGCCGGAAATGAGCGAAATATATCCTGGGACGAGCGGGAGAACGCACGGCGATAGAAACGACACAATCCCGGCCAAAAACGCCGTCAGTGCCAGTGGAAGAGTCTGCATATAAGCGCAATTTTACAGGCGGAAGCTAACCGGCCGTGGCATTTCTGGGCTATCATGTCCCAACCGCCAACCGCTCGGCACAACACAAAATCCAACTGACTAAAGCACAACAGCGCCTCATGAGGCGACTGGGAGGTATCGTGTCCGCTAACACTGTAACTCCGCCTGCACCGCTTTCCATGCGTGAAGCCCTGAAGATTCCGGGGTTCAAACGGCTTTGGCTGGCCCAAGGCGTCAGCATCCTCGGTGACTTCCTCGCCATTTTCGGCGTGATCAACCTGATCACGTTTCGCTGGCACGGCACGCCGCTGCAAGTGACGAACGTGATGATCGCTTACATCATCCCGATCACTGTCGTTGCACCGCTCGCCGGAGTCTTCGTCGATCGCTGGAACGTGAAGCGCACCATGATTGCCAGCGACCTGATCCGATCCGTTCTCATTTTGGGACTCTTGTTCGTCACGCGCCTCGAACACATCTACGTGATCTTCCTGCTCGTGAGCACTGTCTCGAGCTTTTTCGGACCGGCGCAGTCTGTTACGCTGCGCACGCTTGTTCCGCTCCATGGACTACTCTCGGCCAACGCGCTCATGTCGCAAGCGTTCTACACCATGCGCATCATCGCGCCAGCCGCCGCGGGATTACTTGTCTACTGGCTCGGCGAGAGCTCCTGTTTCTACCTCGACACCATCAGCTTCGTCTTCTCCGCCGCCATGCTCTCGACGATTGTCGTGATGCGAATCGTTAGCCAGAAGAGCGGAGCTGGCGAGAAATCTGTCCGCGGGCTCCTGCGCGACTACACGGCCGGATCTCGTTTCGTCCTCACACATCCAGCGATCTCGTTCGTCATGATCGCCATGATGACGGCTATGTTCGTCCTCAGTTGCTTCAGCCCGCTGATCTCCGTCTATGTTCGCGACCAGCTCCACGCCGGAACGCGCGCCTTTGGCCTGATCAGCGCCATGATCGGAGTCGGACTCATCGTTGGCACGCAAACCGTTAACGCCGTCGCGAAAGGACTGTCGAAGAAGCACGTCGCGCTTTCCGGAATCTTCGGCCTGTCGTTCGCAACGTTCGTCCTAGCGCTGTTCAAAACATCACTCCTCGCCGGCGCAAGTATGTTTGGAATTGGCTTCGCAATTGCGTTTGTCGTTGTGCCCGCTCAAACGCTGATGCAACAGGAGACCCCGCCAGACATGCTGGGGCGCGTAAGCAGCAGCTTCATGGCGGTTTTCTCGCTCTCACAACTGCTAGGCCTAGTCCTCTCCGGATCGCTAGCCGATATGATCGGGATCCGTCGACTCTTTTTCTACAGCGCTGTTTTGCTGGCTGTCTTGACCGCAGGAGGATACCTATGGCTCCGCGATACAAGGCCAGAGGAGAAGGCCATAGCCGCAGCGGGGTAAAGGAGACGCGAAGTTACGGAGCCACGAAGCTAGCACAAGCTGCTAAGCTCCTAAGCTTTGAAGCGGCTAAGCCAATCGCAAACGCGAAGAGCCAGCCTGGTGCACGCATGAACCGCTTTGCGGATTTGAGGGAAGTATTTGCGAAGGCGAATGAACTTAAGTCTGGGGATCAGCTTGCCGGAATCGCTGCCTCCACTGAGCAGGAGCGAGTCGCCGCAAAACGTGCGCTGGCTGATATGCCCCTTCAGGTAATTCTGGCCCGGCCTATCCTCGATGACGATGTCACCCAACTTACCCACGAAAGCTTCGACGAGCAGGCGTTTGCGCCACTACGCAGCATGACGGTGGGGCAATTTCGGGAATACATCCTCAGCGACGGGACTGTGGAGACTCATCTTCAGCAGCTTCAGTGGGGCATCATTCCCGAAATGGCTGCGGCAGTCGCCAAGATCATGAGCAACAAGGACCTGGTGCTTGCAGCGGCGAAGATTCGGAATGTCAGTCGCTGTCGCAACACATTGGGTCAGCGGGGTGTGCTTGCGATCCGCACGCAGCCCAATCATCCGGCAGACGACATCGGCGGAATTTTGCTCGCGGCTTTCGAGGGACTGCTCTACGGATGTGGAGATGCCGTGATTGGAGTGAATCCGGCAGCGGATTCGATCGAGGTTGTCTCCGGCATTCTGTTCGCGCTCGAGCGGCTGGTTACAGCTTACGGGATTCCGACGCAGACGTGTTGCCTGGCGCACATAACAACGCAACTCGCTGCCATGGATCGCGGCGCTCCGGTCGACCTGTTGTTTCAGTCGGTGGCGGGAACAGAAGATGCCAATCGCAGTTTTGGCGTTACGCTCTCGATGCTTAAAGAGGGTCGCGATCGCGCCCTGGAACATCATCGCCGGCGCTCCGATGTGCAGTGGCTTGGCGAGAACGTGATGTACTTCGAAACGGGGCAGGGAAGCGCGCTCTCAGCAGAGGCCCATCATGGGATCGATCAGCTCACGCTTGAGGCTCGCGCTTACGGAGTGGCCCGCGCCTTTTCTCCTATGCTGGTGAACAGTGTCGTGGGATTCATCGGTCCGGAATATCTTTTCGACGAGCGGCAAATCATTCGCGCCGGTCTGGAAGATCATTTCATAGGCAAACTGCTGGGCCTGCCGATGGGTTGCGACGTTTGCTACACGAACCACGCTGAGGCCGACCAAAACTCGGCCGACAATCTGCTCATGTTGCTGACTGCTGCCGGATGTAACTACTTTATGGGAGTGCCCTGTTCGGATGATGTGATGTTGAATTATGAGTCGACGAGCTACCACGACGCGATCGCCATGCGGAAGCTATTTCATCTAAAGCCTGCGCCGGAGTTTTTGGCGTGGCTGGAAGGACGTGGCATCTTTCGTGACAACGAACCTGCAGCCCTCGATGGCTCAGCGCATCGCGAGTTGATGAGCAAGGCGGTTGCGGAATTAACCTAACGCGGTGTTGGTGCTTGGTAGTGTTTTGTTAACTCAAGAGGTGTTCGTTTGGTGGAAGCCCCCGACTTTAGTCGGGGGCTGCGAGGCGTTCAAGCCTCGCAGCCTATGCCAAGCAACGGAATTTTGCGCTTTAGCGCAAGCGTACGCGAGAAGCGCGCATGCGTGGGCCAGCGCTAAAGCGCGATTACAATTCGCATCTACCTAGACGCACGGCTCACGCCGTGCCCCCCGACTAAAGTCGGGGGCTTCCACCAAACGAACACCTCTTGAGTTAACAAAACACTACCAAGCACCAACACCGCGTTAGGTTAATTCCGCAACCGCCTTGCTCATCAACTCGCGATGC
>DATEMI010000185.1:0-3123 GCA_035275665.1 Terriglobales bacterium
AGCTCGATAAATCCACCGGCCCCAGCGCGGCTTTGCCGGAAAGCCTGAAGCTGGACGTGACGCAGGCCGACGCCCAAAACCAGGCAGGCGTGCTCAACCAGGGATATTGGGGCATGGCGGTCAGAGCGAATACTACCTACAGCGGCTCTCTGTACGCGAAGGCCGATTTGCCGGCTATCGGCTCGATCACAATAAAGCTGGTGAGCAACGCGGACAAGAAGACGCTCGCGTCAGCGAGCATATTCGGCATAACGACGGACTGGAAGCAATACCAGTTCACGCTGCACACAGGAGCGGTCCAGCCTTCGTCAGCAAGTCACCTCGAGCTTACGGTCGGCCACGCAGGGACGCTGTGGCTCAGTCTTGTCTCGCTGTTTCCGCCTGCCTACCAAAACACGCCAAACGGCAATCGCATAGACCTCATGGAAAAACTGGCGGCGATGCATCCCGCGTTTCTGCGGTTCCCAGGCGGGAACTATCTCGAAGGAGACCACATTGCCGATCGCTTTGAATGGAAGAAGACGATCGGGCCGCTGGTCGATCGTCCCGGACATCCGAGCCCCTGGCGCTATTACTCCTCCGACGGCTTGGGTCTGCTCGAGTTTCTCGAATGGTGTGAAGACCTGAAGATGCAGCCGGTGCTCGCCGTCTATGCGGGCTACTCTCTGGCGCAGGAGCACGTAAATCCCGGACCGGATCTTGAGCCCTACGTGCAAGACGCACTCGACGAAATTGAATACGTCACGGGCGGAACGGACACACAGTGGGGAGCCGTTCGCGCAAAGAACGGGCATCCCGAGCCGTTCAAGTTGACCTATGTCGAAGTCGGCAACGAAGATCAGTTCGACCGCTCCGGCAGTTACGACGGGCGCTATGAGCAGTTCTACAAAGCCATCAAGGCCAAGTATCCGCAGCTCCAGATCATCGCGACCACGCCGGTCAAGAGCATTCGTCCGGACGTGATCGATGACCACTTCTACCGCCGCGCAACCGACTTCTTCCACGACACCACGCATTACGACAAGACCGACCGCAACGGTCCGAAAATCTTCGTCGGCGAGTGGGCCACGCGCGAAGGTACGCCCACTCCCAACTTCGGCGCCGCGCTGGGCGATGCCGCTTGGATGACCGGCATGGAGCGCAACAGCGACGTTGTCATCATGGCATCGTATGCTCCGCTGTTGGTGAACGTGAATCCCGGCGGCATGCAGTGGGAAACCGACCTCATCGGCTACGACGCCCTGCGCAGCTACGGCTCGCCAAGCTACTACGCGCAGGTCATGTTCGGGAGCTACGTTGGCGACGCAATCCTCGATTCGCAGCTTCAAGGCGGCGGAGCCAAACTGTTCTATTCCGTCACGAAGGACACAGTGAAGAAGCGGGCGTACATTAAGGTAGTTAACGCCGAGTCACTTCCCCAGAATGTAGACATCCGATTCGACGGCGGAACGCTCGCCCAAAATGGGAAACTGATCATGTTGAAGGCGCTCAGCACCGAGGCGACCAACACGATCGACCAGCCGCAAAACATCATGCCGGTCGAAAGCAATCTCCGCGTCGGAAGCGACCTGCGCTACAACGCTCCCGCGTATTCCATTCAGGTGATTCAGGTGGACGAGAGGTGACGGTGTTGCGGAAAACTCAAGGTTCCAGAGACTGTCATCCTGAAGGCCTTCCTTTGGCCGAAGGATCTCCCGGGATGGTCCGGAATTAAAACGCAATCCTGAGGCTCTTGGGCCGATACAGTGAAGATTCCTCGTTGAGGAGCCACGAGAGCCGCGATTAAGTCCTGAAAATCTCCGGAGATCCTTCGCGCAACAGAAGCGCTTCAGGATGACAATGTCGCTGGAGTTTGCGAATACTGGCCACTCGGAGCATGAAAACCTCACAGACTCTCACGGCTTCACTTACTGATTCGGCGCACCCTCTGCTCCGCGCTGGGTTAGACCCGCCTTTTTTAACTGACTGAAAAGCGACTCGTCTGCAGCCTTCGTCAGCGTTTTCGTTTTTTCGAACTCCAGACTCGCATCCTGCTTTCTGCCCATGGCTTGATACAAACGGGCGAGGCGGTAGTGAGCTTTTATGTCATTCGGCGCGAGCTTTACTGCAATCTTGAGCTCCCTGACCGCCGCATCATTCCTTCCTTCATCGGCTTCTGCGATTCCCATGTCAAGGTGCGCAAGCTCCATCTCTGGACTCAGCCGGATCGCTCTTTCCAGCAGCGGTCGCGCGATCTCCGGATGGTTCAGCTTGATTTGCGAGTCGGCGAGGTAAGCGATCGCCTGCGGATTATTGGGAACATTATCGAGTTCAGCCTGAAACTCGCGTGCTGCGCCATCGTACTGTCCTTGAGCCCACAGCAGATAGCCAAGACCAAAGTGAACGTTGGGCTCTTTCGGGTTCGCTTTCACTGCCCCACGAAACTGCTGGATAGCTCCGGAGTGGTCCTGCATCTCGTCCATCGCTTCGCCGGCGAGCATGTCAGCCTCGGCCGATTCGGCATTCAGGTTCAGGATCTCGCGATAGACATCGAGCACGCATTGATACTGCTTCGACCACAGGCAGCTGTGCGCAAGGAGCAGACGAAACGGCAGGTTCTGCGGCTCGCTCTGCGTGGCTTGTTTCAGATAGGGAACAGCTGCGGCATATTGCTTCAGCCCATAATGGGACATACCGATCAGAGTCTTCAATCGTTGAGCTTCCGGCGATGAAGGGGGCTGCTGTTTCAGCAAGCCATCAAAGATGCCGATCGCGTCTTTCAGCTCGCCGGCCTTAAACAGCGCCAGTCCATAGTTCATGCGCAGCGCGGGCATACGTGGATCGAGAGCCAAGGCCTTGCGATAGAGCGGGATCGCCTGCGCATACCGCTGCTGCTGAGATTCGAGAAATCCAAGATGAGCGTAGGCTTCGGCGCTGGTTGGCTGCAGCTTCAAGAGAGTACGCCATGCGCTCTCTGCTTCGGCATTCCTGCCGGATTGTTCCAGAGCGATTGCGGTCTGTCGTTGTTTCTGAGCTTGAGTGTCTTGAGCCGGCAAAGGCGCCGTCGTCAGTGAAATCGTTGCAGCCCAAGCAATCGAATGAATCAGAAAACTGGTGATGCAGGGCCGCATAGCATGATTGTCC
>DATEMI010000186.1:0-9054 GCA_035275665.1 Terriglobales bacterium
ATCGGAACCATCGATCACGATGTTCTTGAACACCGGCAGCGGCGTGCCGCCCGCGCTGCCACGAAAGCCCCACATCGCAAAGCAGATGCCAGGCGATCCGCAGCTCACCGGATCGCTGGAGTCGTGAAACGCCAGATGCGACCAGCCGTGCATGTACAGATTCAAGAACTGCAGGCCGCCGATGGGCTGGTTCATGCCTACATAAGCTTGATCGTTGGTGGTGGTCTGGCACATTCCGGTCAGTTCAAAATTATCGAAGATGATGTACCCATCACCGCCAGAGAAGTCCACCATCGTGCCGCCGTCACCAGCGGTCTGGTAGGGACATGACGCCACGTAGCTGTTGATCCCGGGAGAGATCGGATTATCTCCGGTAAAGATCGGACGTGCCCAGGAAGTTCCAGTGTACCAATTTGCATCTACGCCGATGTAGATGGGGCTGCCGCTTGTTCCTTTCCACCCGTTGTTTGAAAATCCATCGAATGCTCCGCCTGTATATGGCGAAGCCGCGCTGTTGCCGAAGTGCCACGTATCCCCGCCCCGGAAAATGAACCCTTTACCAGCGGAGGGTGTGGCCGCTGCACAAGCCCCTGAACAGTTCGGCATACCTGGTGAGTGAAGCCATGGGGTCGATTCACTGGTGCCGTTGTTGGAATCAGATCCGTTTGCGGCTACGAAGTAGCAGTTGTTTCCGGTAACCGGAAGCCCGGCGGGGCATGCTCCCTGGCCCCATGCTGCTGAGGCCGAAAAAAGGCATGAGGTCAGTACAAGCAGACTCATTTTCCATGAAATCGGCTGCAATTTTGACATCGGGTTGACTCCACGTGCGGGGGGATTTGAAAACACACTCTAAGCGCGAGGGAAGGAAACTGCGCGGAGCACGCGTGCGGAACTTTCTCTTCCACTTCCTCTTGGAGAACGTGGTTATCCTAGCACGGAGGGAGATTACTGGCAACGTTACTAACGTGCCATTCCCGATTACCGAGATGACCTGCCGATGTTTAATATTCTAAAGGGCTTCCCCCTCATAAGGAGAATTGCAGCACAAAAAAATCAATCGACTTTCCCCTCCAGGAACTCCACCAGAAGCCGCTTTTTCGTAACCGCCCAGGCGATCCGGCGGCCTCCAAAGGCTACTGCTGGAACCGGCGATTTGATGACGATCGTACCCACAGATTTGCAAAAGCCCAAGTGCTCTTCCAGCCGCTCGACTTCATAACAAAGGTGATGGAAGCCGCCGCCGCCCTCAAGAAAACGAGAGACTGGAGATCCAGGGCCGCCCGGCTCTACCAATTCGACCAGAGAATCCGCCCCAGTCCCCCCCTCCAGGAAGGTCACTCGAACGTTTTGCAGCGGGTCAAAGACAATATTGTGATTCCATTTTGCGCCGAGTGAGCGGACGAATGACTCGCCGCTCTCCTCAATCGACGCCACCACGTATCCAACATGATGGAGGCGCATCCGGCCTGGCGGCTGCGGGAGCGGCGCTAAATCGTTACTCATTGGGCCTCAGCATGATGGCTGCCTTTGCGCCTTTTCCAGTCTTTTGCAGTGCGTTGGCAACGGGTTCGGTCGCTGACCAGCTGGTAAAGGCCCGGCCAAACAGCTTGTACGTCGTTACTGACCCCAGCGGACGAAACGGGGTCCTTTGGAATGCCGCTAATTGCGCTCTGTTCCATTCACCGGTGTCGGCGAAGGCTCTCGCGCAACCCTCCGCAGCCAACGTGCAGAGGATATGATTCGTCAACAACCAATACAGTGTCCCCCCGCGGAATTTCGGAGAGATGTAAAAATCAAACAGCTGCACATCTTTTCCGCCCAGCGGGAAGTAATAGGGCTCGATTGCGGTGCCTTCGATAGTCCAGCCGAAACCGGCCAGGAGGCTGTCCGATTCGACCAACCACAGAGACGCCTGTCTTTCAAAGCGTTCCCGAACGTTCTGCCGTGCCAGCTCTGGATTCCAGAAGCTGGTCATTTCCTGAAAGCGATCCGAGCCAAGCTCCGAAAGACTCCTGATCCGCCGCACGCAGCAACCCGCCGGTGGGTTCATCGGGCGGAGCTTTCGCGAGGTCAGGTCGCAGTAGAAAACAACCATTCGACCGGCAAAAAGCGTCCGTTTCACGCCGCTCCCGGCGCGCTGCAGAGTGGCCACGACGCCGTGGCGCCGGTAATACTCGGTCAATCGAGACACAAAGACGGAAAAACTCATGACGTGTACTGCCTCAACTGCCGCTCGGGGTCGCGCCGTACAGAAGCTCACGGAGACACGCACCGCTTACCTGTCTCCGCACGCCGTTGGTCGTCCTGCGTGATTTGAAGATTCCGGACACAGTTGCTGTTGCGTAACGCAGGAGGTGATGGAACAGCATGATGCAGCGGATTCCGAGAAGCTCAACCCGGCTATGGTGTTTTCTCCAGTAGCGCAGGACCGAGCGCTGCTGTGCGACGGCAAATCGGACCGGATACGGCGCCGTCGTCTTTCCCCGGTCGTGAATGGCTCGCGCTCCCGGATAGAAAACCACCTCCCAGCCGGCATTGCGGGCGCGGCGGCACCAGTCGACGTCGTCTCCATACATAAACAGTCCTTCGTCGAGCAGTCCGACCTCCTCAAATGCTTCTCGGCGGATCATCGAGAAGCAGCCCACGATCACATCGACGGGAAGAGTCCGGTCGTGCGGGAAGTAAAACATATGCTCGCCTGCGAAGAACCGAGAGCCTTTGAAAATTGTTTCCAGGCGCGTGGCCGAACAGAAATTGTTCCAGAGCGTCGGGAAACGCCGGCACGTACTTTGCTGAGTCATGTCCGGATTGAAAACCCGGGGACCCACATCACCGACTCGCGGATTTTCGTCGAGGAAGTCTGCAAGTGCATCCAGGCATCCTGGAAAGACAATCACGTCCGGATTCACCAGTGCGATATACCGTCCCTGGCACTGGCGGATTGCTACGTTATTTCCGCGAGAGAATCCGAGATTCTCGCTGCTCCGGATGAGTTTCACCCATGGATAGGCGGTTTCGACCATCTCAGCGGTGCCGTCGCTGGAGGCGTTGTCGAGTACAAAGACTTCCAGGGAGCGCTTCGGCGGAGCTTCTGCCAGGCTGTTGAGGCAAAGCTCGAGGTAGTGCTTAGCGTTCCAGGCAACTATGACAACAGAAATTTCCGGTGTCCCGGTGAGCGATATCATGCTCTTGCTCCCGGGGCCGCTGCCCGTTCAGAGCGCATGACTCTCAACGAATTCTGGGCTCCGGCAAGAGTGCGATGCATCAGCAGGCCAGCCTTCACCAGTCCGGAAGATACAGCGCTCTTTGAGGCGCAGAGCGGTCCGATCTGACAGATGTCCGCGCCAGAAAGGCCCTTCTTAAAGTGATAAACGCCCGGGTTGCCTGCAGGGTCGATTCCGCCAAGGTCGTAGTACTGGATTCCCCGTTCTTTTAGCCAGGAGATCAGGGTCCACTGCAGCAGATATGCGCCCCTCGCGTTCAGCCCTGCATCGCTGGTCGCGCCCAGCAGGTAGATCGCCGATTCTCCAATCGCTGATGCAACCAGTCCGGCCACCGGAACTTCGTTTTCTTTGCAGATGAGAACCCGCATCCGCTCTGACGCTGGCAGCAATGCGTGCATTCGACCGAATTCGTCGATGTCCACCTTCGTGGCGAAGCCTTTGCGCGCGTGCATCTGCCTGTAGATTTCGCAAAAGCTGCGATATTGCTCAGCATCCTCGCTGCACGTGACCGTGAGGTTGCTTTTTTCAGACCGGGTAAGCTGATTGCGCCACTTCTTGTCCAGGCGACTGCGCAATTCTTCCAGAGAAGGGGTCAAATTAAGGACAAATGTGCGGTAGACCTCGCCTGCATCGCCGCGTTCCTCGGTAAAGGTCGAAAAGGCTGCCTGCAGCAGCGCCGCCCGGACGGACCCGACGAAGGCATTCGGAAGAATTCGGACGAGGAGCTTTCTTCGTGTTAGATATTCGTCCTGAATGGCGCCTGCAAAGCGCCGGACGACCTCCTCATCAACGGGCTGGCCCTTCATCTCCCACAGCGGACCCCAGCGTAGATAGGCCATCCCAAACTTCAGAGGCGTCGGCCTAATGATTCTGAACTGCGCGATGGCTACAACTTCGCCGTCCCTCTTCAATACGAGGCGACTGAGATTGGCTTCCCCCCAGCGGACCGCGCCGTAGGCTGCGGTTTGGTAGATATTCGCGTCCTTAAACTGGTCGAGCATCTCCGACCATTCCGACGCGCTGGCTTGATCGACCTCAACGGCCCACTTATAGTTCGGCATCAGCATCACCGCCGCGCCTCAGGCGCGCTTCTCTGTCCTGTCATCCGGATAAGTCGATCCGCTGGTCGCTGGTCCCGGCTTTTTCTGTGTCGATAACAGGTGCCGCCCGTCTGCTTGCGCGCGCGTCCAGCGATTGCGTGTTGCCCTGAGCCGTGGATTGATCTCCAGATTCAGAAAGAGATCCTTGTAAGTTGTCGTCAGCGTGCTCACGCGGTCGAGGTGGTACGGGTCTGCTCCGCGCGGGTTGGCAACGCTCCCGCTGAGGAATGCGGCCTGGTGACCTGAGTCACTGAGATGCTCGAGGAGCTCCGGGGTCAGATCTTCGGATGAGCCATAAGGCTGGCTGAAGGCGCGAACGGGCCTGCCGGTAATGTCTTCCAGCTCGGCCTTATTCATCCCGATTTCGGTGATGAGATCCGTCCGCGTCAGGCGCCGGCAATGAGTATGCGTGTAGGTATGGTTGCCGATCTCGCAATTCGCCCCATGTAGTTCCCGGAGCTGCTGCCTCGTCAAATAGAGCCGCGCCTCCTCGGCGATATGGGTTTCGTTGATCCTCGCAATGCGCCGCAGTTCACCGAGGAACGACTCGCGTTCCGCGAGCGAGAGAGAAGGCAGGAACTCGCCGAAAACCTGAGCCAGAGAACGGAATGTAGTGGTTTCCCGGCCGGTAAGGGTACGAGCGGCAGCACTCACCGTCGAAAATCCCCTTGTACTGGTGACATAACATATCAGGTTGTCGGGGAGCAGCCGGTGATTGTCGAGCACGGAAGCGTTGACGAAGAACGCGGCCGGAATACGATATTTCCGGCACAGTGGCACTCCGATCTCGTACACGGACGCATACGCGTCGTCAAAACTGACCAGAACAGCGCGGTTTGGCAGCCCTCGTCCGTCGCAGTTGGTCAGAACATCCTGGAGACTGATCGGGTTGTAGTAAGCCGTCAGAAACCGCAGGGCGGTTTCAAATTCCTTCGCGCTGACGGTGACACGAATGCCCCGCGTGAATGGGGTCTGGCTCTCCGCAATATTGTGGAAGACCACGCAACGCAAGCCATACGATCGGCCCAGCGCCCCGGCGATCCGGAAACGTCCCGGAGTCCACCACAATACATGTCCGGCTGCAGCAATTGCGGCGTTCAGCATAGCGCTAAAGGGCAACTGCCTCTTTCTCCAGAAATGTCCGCTGCCACAATTCGAGGCTGATGAGCGAAAAGATTTCTTTCGAGTTGTCTTTGCCGGCTGTGTGGGCTGCAAGCAGCTGCTCGATTGCACCCTTCCTGAAATATCCTCGGCTGGTAGTCTTCCGGTCGGTCAGAACCCCCCATGCGAGGTCCTTGATGTCGTTGCGGAACCATGACGCATAAGGGACCGGAAACCCTGTCTTTTTGCGGTTACGGATCGCAGCCGGTATTTGCCGCGAAAGAGTTTTCTTCAAAATGTACTTCGTCGTTTTCCCGCTTAGTTTGCGCTTAGGCGGCAGGGAAGCGGCGAACTCCAGCACCTTATGATCGAGCAGCGGGACCCGCAATTCCATGGAGTTGGCCATCGTCATTTTGTCTGCCTTGATCAGCAGATCGTCCGGCAGCCATGTTTTGGTATCGATGTACAGCATCGAGTTGAGCGTGCCCTGGCCGCGCACCTGCGCCTGAAGCTTGCGCACGGGCGCCAGGCTGTGCTCACGATCGATGGCGTTTCCGAAATCCGCGGAATACACGTTCGCGAGCCCGTTTCCCGTCGTGCGGTAAGGGTTGGATGTCCGGCTGTAGTAGTAATCCGGGAACTGTTCTGTCATCAGCGGAATGTACTTTGCCAGCCGCTGGGAATCGAGAGCGGAACTCGCCAGGGAAACGCCTGCAGCCAGCGCGCCGTTCAGCGTGGCGCCTCCTCTTTTCAGGCGCTCCAGCCACACGAGGTTCCGGTAATTGCTGTAGCCTGCGAAGGCTTCATCTCCGCCCTCGCCGGAAAGGAGAACCGTAACATGTTCCCGTGCCAGCTTCGACACATAGTAGAGAGCAATGGCCGGCGGCTCGCAAACCGGCTCTTCCATATGCCAGATGTAGCGCGGGAGGAACGCAGCAAAGTCCGAAGCCGTAATCGTCGTTTCGTAATGCTCAGTGTCAAACTTCCCGGCAGCGAGCCGTGCATACGGCCTTTCGTCGGTTACTTCGCTCCCTGAAAAGCCGACTGTGAACGTGCGGATCCTCTCGCCGGTGTTATCCACGGCCAAACTCAGAACTCCCGTCGAATCGACGCCGCCGCTCAGCAGGACCCCAACTGGCACATCCGCGATCATGTGCATCTTCACAGTGTCCGCGAGCAGATCGTGCAGCGCAGCCTCGGTTTCGCCGATGCTTTCCTGCCGCTGGGAGACCGCGAAATCCAGATCCCAGTACTGCCGGATCTCCGACCGCCCGTTATTGACCAGCAGATAATGACCTGGCAGAAGCTTACGAATTCCCTTCAGCAGCGTGTCCTCGCCCGGCACATACAAGAATGTCAGGAAGCGGTCGATGAGTTCCGGCGCCATCTGCGCCTCAACGGACGGATCGGCGAGGATCGCCTTGATCTCCGACGCGAAGATCACTGAGGAACTGCTGAGATGGTAATAAAGAGGCTTAATGCCAACCCGATCCCGCGCCAGCATCAGCGTGCGACTCTTGCAATCCCAGATCGCGAAAGCGAACATTCCACGGAGCCGATCGACACATGCGGGACCGAGCTCTTCGTAGAGATGGACAATAACCTCCGTATCCGTCCGCGTGCTAAAGATATGCCCTTTGCTGATCAGGAACTCGCGCAGCTCCTGATAGTTATAGATCTCTCCATTGAAGACGATCCAGACCGTCCCGTCCTCATTCGAAAGTGGCTGATGTCCGAGTTGGAGGTCGATAATCGAGAGCCGCCGGAATCCGAGACCGACTGGACCTGCGACATAGTAGCCCTCGTCGTCGGGTCCGCGATGTTGGATGGTGTCCGCCATCGTCCGGACGAGCGCCGGCGAGACAGTTGCACCTGAATCGAAATTGAGTTTGCCGCAAATGCCGCACATGGTCAGATTCCCAGTCTGGAACTCATCTCCAGATCGTTTCCAGGCCGCGCAGCCGGTTCATCTGCTGACGGCGTATGTACGATACGTACTTGTCATCCTGGATTCGCAGCGGGCGTGTGAAGTAGGACTTCATGAAGCCATACAGGATGGCGGCCGATCCCACGACGCGGGGCCGGGCAGGGAGGCGACGCGCGCAGCTTGCTGCCACGAAGAGCGGATGATAGCCGGAAACATAACACGCCACTCCGTGCTTGATTCTGTCACGGATCAGTCCGTCTTCCGAGCCGGTAACACGATAGTGAGCTACAGGCAGGTCCGTGAAGGCATAGGTCTTCCAGCCGAGCATATTCGCCTTCACTTCATCAATCGTGTCCCATCCGGGAGCCGGCCAGAGTCCTCCAATCGCCTCCCAGCACTCTCTCCGGTAAATCTTTGTCGCGCCGCGCACATGGAAACGCGGGTTCTGCTCGACCTTGAGCTGACCGGCAACTTCATGGCAGATTTCGCCGCCTCCGATCCCCAGCTTGCGATCGTCGAAGAAATGCTCGAAACACTTCTCGAAGTAGTCAGGCGCGAAACTCAGATCGGCATCCAGCTTTACGATGAAATCCCAGGCGCTGCGCTGAAGGGAGTTGTAGCCGGCGTAAAACGCCTCTACCACTCCTCCTCCTGATTTGCGAAAGCCCCTGTCTCCCCGGTGCACAACCTGGATCCACGGATGAGCCGCCGCAGCGGCATCGGCGATCTGCCCGGTTCGATCGGTCGAGCCATCGTCGACAATGACCCACTCCGCCGGTGGTACGGTCTGCCGGCACACGGAGTCAATGACGTTCCCCAGGTAGCTTTCTTCGTCGCGTACCGGAGTGATGATGACGTAGGACATAATGTTCGTTCGCGTGCTGTGGTGCGGATCGATGCGGGCGCTCAGGCGTCCCGATGTTGACTGACTTCCTGCAGAACCACATTCAGGATTCGCTGCGCACTTTGTCCGTCCCACAGTTCCGGCACGCTGCCGGTTTTTGTCCGCTGGAGTTGCGCATGCGCCGCTGCCCGGATCCCCGCAGCGCTGGTGCCGGCGAGCACGTTGGTGCCAACCTCAATGGTGCTCGGCCGCTCGGTGTTGTCGCGAACCGTCACGCAGGGTACTCCCAGCGAGGTGGTTTCTTCCTGAATGCCTCCGGAGTCCGTGACCACAAGTCTCGCGTACTGCATAAGGCACAGAAAATCCAGATAGCCGAGAGGGTCGACGAGAGAGATTCGGCCTTCCGTGCTGCCGGAGTGGCAGTCTTCCGGTCCGGTCAGACGGCGGAAATAGCTGTCCAATCCGAACTCGGCAATCTTCTTCTGCGTGCGTGGATGGGCTGGGAAAATCACAGGACAGGAGGCTGCCAGTTCATCCAGCCCCTGCAGAATCTCCAGGAAGCCGTCGCGATCATCGACGTTCGACGGCCGGTGGAGCGTCAGCAGTACGTAATTGGCAGCACCGTTCCCATGACCGTTCGTGGCGGTGCGCAGGCCGAGCTTGTCAAGGATGGGAGACCTGCCAGCGCTTTCGCGGCATGCAAGGAGCGAATCAATCATCGTGTTGCCGACAAAATGAATTTTTTGCTCCGCAATTCCTTCCCGGCGCAGGTTCGTGATTCCGCTTTCCTCGGTCACAAACAGCAGGTCCGCCAAATGATCAGTGACGATCCGGTTCACCTCTTCCGGCATGCACCGG
>DATEMI010000187.1:0-6385 GCA_035275665.1 Terriglobales bacterium
CGCCTTGGACGATTTCAAGACTATGCAGGCCGCGCACGATCAGGCGGACTTCAATCAGCGGCTTGGGCTGTATCTGGTCGCGGCCTTTGCCGGCATTGCTGTAGTCATGGTATTGGCGGGACTCTATGGCGTGCTGTCGCAGATCGTCGGACAGCGTCGGCGGGAGATCGGGATCCGCATGGCACTGGGTGCAGATCGCGCGCTCATCCTTCGCATGATGCTGCAGCGAGGACTCGTTCTGATTGGAATCGGCCTCGGCGTCGGCCTGCTCGCCTCACTCGCCGCTCAACAATCGCTGAAGAGCTTTCTCTATGGAGTCTCGCCGATGGATGTTTCTACGTACGTTACCGTATCGGCAGTATTGATAGCAGTAGGAATGCTGGCCGCATTCATACCCGCACGCAGAGCAGCATCGATTGAGCCGACACAAGCGCTGCGAGCCGAGTAACGATTAGTTTGGGAAGGACTATGGTGGGCAGTGCAGGGCTCGAACCTGCGACCTCCTGCTTGTAAGGCAGGCGCTCTAACCAACTGAGCTAACCGCCCGAAGGCGTGACATCTTTGACGGTAGCACAGCGGTCAGCCAGCGGCAATCGCGTCGCCTTCGGACTCGAATCGAGCACGGTAAACTGCTCATTTGCTTAAGGTTGGCGCAGTTCGAATTCGCAGCACCAAAAGCCTATCCGCGAAAAGGGGCGCGATGCCAAGGCATCCTTCTGTTCGGGTTGCGCAACTAATTCCGTTGGCAGTTGGGGTGTATCTTATATCTTTCCTTCTTTGTGCTCTCGATTCATAGGCGCGGTCGTTAGACTTCGGCTCTCAAGCAAGTAGAATCGCGGAAGAGGTGCAATGGTGAAAGCCATCCTGTTTGTGGACGACCACCAGATACTGGCGCGGCTAAGCTGCGAAATTCTCGAAATGCAGGGCTACAAAGCGGTCAGCGCATACAGCGCGCAAGAAGCGCTCGAGAAATTCGATCAACAGGACTTCGACATCCTCGTCACCGATTTCCGCATGGAAGGCATGAACGGCATCGAACTCGCGCACAAAGTTCGCGAGAAGAGCCCGAACACTCCGGTGATCATAGTCACCGGCTATGGTCCTGTGGACGGGGGAAAAGATGTCGCCGCATGCTTGCAAAAAGAAGATCTCTTCCCGGCGCTGATTGAAAAAATCAAGTTCTTTTTAGGCGAGCGTCCTGGCATTGCTGAGGAACGCCAACCGATCGCAGCAAATTCGTGAGCTTGTAGCCCTCCCCCGAGCCGGGCCTCCGCTTGCGGAGGCCTTCGCTTTTAGTAATTAGACCATCCTGAAGCGATCTATCCACCCATTCGCAAAATACAAGACCTTCCATCTACTCGTAGCGCAATGCGACGATGGGATCGACTTTCATCGCCCTTCGCGCGGGTGCGAAACATGCGGCGGCTGCAAGGCCGACCAGCAGAGTTGCCGCTGCAAAAAAGGTCGTCGGGTCCGCGGGTGAAATGCCGAACACAAGTTGCGCAACCGCTTTTCGGAACGCCCAAGCGCCAAACAGCCCTGCTGCAGCACCTGCCGCTGCCATATCAATTCCTTGTCGAACAATTAGCCACAGGACATCTGCGCGTTGTGCACCTAGCGCCATGCGCAAGCCGATCTCACCGGTACGCTGCGCAACTACATAAGAAACCACTCCATACACGCCAATTCCCGCGAGCAGCAATCCTAGGGTTGCAAACAGGGCGAGCAGGCCCGTCGTATAGCGGCGGTCGGCCGTTTGTTGGAGAATCAGCTCGTCCATGGTCGCAACTTCTGCGAACGGCAGGTTGGGATCAAGTGAATGAAGCTGCTGCCGAATTGGCGCGGCCAACTGCATGGGATCAAGAGCCGTGCGCACGATCAATGTTTTGAAACCGACATTCAGATCAGGCGTCTGCCGAAACAGGGTGGTGAAGTGCGGCATCGGAGGAAGCGCCGGACCACGGTTCATCGTATTCCCGACCACGCCGACGATGGTGAAAACCTCGTCGGCAGTATGTCCCGACCCTAGCTGCTGCGCCACGCTAATACGCAGCCGTTTGCCAATAGGATCTTCGGCCGGAAAATACTTCTTCACGAACGCCTGATTCACCAAAGCCACACCGGGACTGGTTTCCGTATCGAAGTCTGAAAAATCACGGCCCTCAATCACGGGAATTCCGAGCGTACGCAGATAATTCGAATCGGTGGCATTGCGCGCAGCAACGGGTGTGTCCTCGAGCCGAGACACAGGCTGACTATCGATGGTGAAATTTTGCTTCCATTGATCGTCGGGCGGACTCGCAGCGCTTACGGTCACATCCTTCACGCCCGGCAGCTGGCGCACGCGCGAGGCGTATTCGTCGCAGAAGCGCGTAATGCTTCCCGTATTGGGATAGCGCACAGACGGAAGATACAAATGCGTTCTTAACAGATGATCGGGACGAAAGCCGGTGTTTTCATTCTGCAAGCGAAGCAGGCTTTGGATCAGCAGCCCGGTTGCGATCAGCAGCATCACTGCGAATGCAATCTCGCTCGCTACAAACAGACGTCCTATCTGCTTGCGCCCTCTGCTCGTGGTACTGGTTCGGCCGGCTTCTTTAAGACTTTCCGCCGGACTCACTTTCAGATTGGCCAAAGCAGGCACAATACCGAAGATCAGGCAGCTGAACACCGATATGAAGAAAGCAAACGCGAGGACGCGAAAATCAATGCTCACGCCCGAAAGCTGCGGAAGCTGCGCTGGATGAATTCGGCTCACAATCGCACAGCCCCACCAGGCAAGCGCGCAGCCGAGCGCCCCACCCAGCAATCCCAGAGTCAAACTCTCAACCATGAATTGCCGAATCAGCGCGTGCTGTTTTGCTCCCATCGCGGCCCGCAAGGCGATCTCTCGAGTCCGTCCGGAATTTCTTGCCAGCAGAAGATTGGCAACGTTAGAGCATGCAATAAGAAGGATAAGCAGAACCGCACCCATCAGGACTCGCAGCATGGGCCGCAAGTTCCGGACCTGATCTTCCTGCAAGGGCTGCAGCCTTACTCCAACGTCGTGATCCAGCGGATATTGCGCGGCCAGACTGCTCGCGATCCTATCCAGATCAGCGTTCGCCTGCTGAATGCTTACGCCAGATTTGAGACGTCCGATCGCGCCCCAGCCACGATCACCTCGCGAGCTTTCGGCCCAAACCGTGTTGTTGCCATTCGTGTACGGTACGAACGGCGTCCAGAGCTCAGTTTTGCCGTGCGGAGTCCCAACCCAGTAGTCGGGAATCTCACCTGGCGTCACCCCAATAATGCTGTAAGGCTCGTCATTGATTCGGATGGTTTTGCCAAGGACCGCGCGATCTCCGTGAAAACGCGTCTGCCAGAAGTCGTAACTGATGACGGCGACGAAGTTGTTTCCCCAACGATTCTCGTCATCTCTAAAAACTCGGCCCATCAGAAGCTTGATGCCAAGGACTTCAAAATACTCACCAGGAACCAGCCCCACGCGCATCTGTTCAGGTTCCGTGGACGCGCTGCTGAAGCTGACGTTCTTTCTCCACACATCGTAGACAGCCATCTTTTCAAACGTGTGATTTTGGGCAGCGAAGTCGCGCAGATCCATCGGCGACGGACCAAGAATCGCGCCGCGCTGCGTGGAAAAGATTCTTACCAAACTGTCATGATCAGCAAATGGGATAGGCCGGAGCAATACTGCATTCAGGACGCCGAACATGGCTGTGCTTGCGCCGATTCCCAACGCAAGCGTCATGATCGCGATCGCCGCAAATCCCGGGCTCTTGCGCGTCTGGCGCAGAGCATAGCGTAAGTCCTGCGTGAGTCCCACCATGTCAGTTATCGTCGTTCAGCATAGATATTGCCCGGATGCTGGCCGCCCGCGAAGACTTTGGCGGCAAGACTTTTACCAACCTAATACAACACGTAACTTATTGAGGAGAAAGAACAAGAAAATATTTTGGGAAACAAGTGGCGTTTAGAAGTGTCCACCACGATTCTGATCTGTCCGGAAACGAACGTGCGCCCCGCCAAGTCAGAATGGTGACGCCTCGTCTTTGAACGTTATGTTGAAAGAAGTAATCTTCATTCGAGGATACATAACCTATGACAGACTGGTTCGCGCGTCCCGTCTTACACGTCAAGGACGTTGAGGCCTCGCTCCGCTTTTACATTGACCGGCTCGGCTTCACCAGCCCATGGCGCTACGACAAGGACGGCAAGGCGCATGTCGCACAAGTCGACCGGCAGGGCTGCGCGCTTATCCTCGCCGACACTTGGCCGGACAAGATTGGCAAGGGGCTGATGTTCATTTCCCTGAACGTCGAGCCGGAGACACGCGAGGCCGCGACCGCCGCGGTAGATGCGCTTCGTGCGGAACTCGAGTCCAGGGGCGCTCCGGTCAAGGAGGGCTCGTGGGGCTACAGACTGCTTGTGGTCGATGATCCCGACGGCAATCAGCTCTTCTTCAACTATCCGAGAGAGACTGCGTCCAGCAAGACCCCTGGTGATGAAACGTAATCGCGCAGCCTCTCCCGGTTCCAGCCACGAAAAAGACTTTTCCCGCTTCGCCTATAATCGTCGCGCCGGCTTGATCGGCAATTTCATCGCGAGGGACTTCTATGCGAACTGTTGTCCGTCTGTCTACTGTTGCGGTAATAGCGCTGTTTGCGGCGAATCTTCTATATGCGCAGGAGGATGCGAACCGCAAGATCGCTGGTGGAGGTATTTCAGTTCCGGGTTGGCAGGGCAAGGTCGATCCCGGTGCGGAGAAGGAGGGGCAGACGGTCAACGACGCGAAGCTCACGCAGGAGGGCGATGCCCTGCATGTAACCACGGGGCCGGCGATCACCTACTGGAATCCGAAGAATGTGGCCAAGGGTGACTACACGGTGTCGGCAACATTTACTGAGCCGAAGTTTATGAACCTGAATACGCATCCGCATCCTTACGGGATTGTGATTGCCGGCACTGATATGGGAACTCCGCAGCAGAGCTACATCTACTGCGCGGCCTATGGCAACGGGAACTTCATTGTGCGCGGCTTTGGGCCCGATGCGTTTCAGTTAAATGGACGCCGTGAGGCGAACGATGCAGTACACAAGGCCACGGGACCCGGGCAGCCGGTCACGCAGGAGATCGCCATGCAGGTGAAAGGCGATAAGGTCTCTTGCATCATCAACGGTACGACCGTGAAGACGTTCGATAAGTCGGAGCTGGTGGTACCAGGGAAACTGAAGTCAACCGATGGCGTGTACGGGATTCGCTTTGCGCACAATACTGACGGAACTGTGACTGATTTGAAAATGACCAAGCAGTAAAGACGAAGCTCGAATTCCCGAATTAGTACTTCCGTGTAGCTCGTAACTCGGCAGTGATCGGGGCTGAGACGCTGCTATGATGACCCGCATGACGGCGAGCATGGAGCAGATCGCTCGTTCTTATCCCTCCTTGGCTCGTCAGCTGTCGGAGCTGCCAGCCGACGAAGCTTCAGATCGGCACTTCATGGAGGAGCTTGGAAACCATGTGGTGGATCTGTTTGAGGCCAGACGCTCTGAAGAAATTCGGCCAGCGTTCAGTTTGGCTGAGCGCATGATCGCCGAGGGGTCACAGGCGGACCGCCATGCTGCCGTTTTCGGTTTCCTCGAGGCCATTCAAAACGTAGCTTCCCATCGAGAGTGCGGTGCGGCAGCATTTACGGAATTCCTCGGGCCTCAGTCGCAGGCAGCTTGGTCAGAATTAAATGAAATTTGGAGGGGCAAGACGAGTCTGGCCGAACTCGTTGCAGCCGAAACCGGTGCCAGACTCGACGCGCCCTGGTGGCAGTTCTGGCGACGTAAGAAGAGAAAGTCAGCAAGGGAGATGCTGGAGGGAGTCGAAAGCCCCGAGTTGCGAAAGATCATAGAGCAGATCACCCGGGAATAACTGAGGGTCCGATTCACCCGGTCTGTTCTCCTGGTGCGCGAGCGAAGGCCATCTTGCTTTTCCAATTGCGCCATTCTTCAGCGGTAATCTCCCATATCTCGGCTGGAAGCCGGCCGGAGATGTAGTCGCGCTCAAGAGTCGCAATCACACGCATGCCCGTCTTCTCCGAGATTCGCCTCGAAGCGATGTTGGCGACCGCTTTGGGAGCGCGCAAGACTTCGAAGCCAAGAACATCGAACCAATAGTCATTGACTGCTGCCACGGCTTCCGTCATGAGTCCTTGGCCGTGCCAGGGCAGCCCCAACCAGTAGCCACGATTGTCCCACTCATCCTTCTGAAGGCTGATCTTTCCAATCATGCGCTCGGGCGATTCCTTCAAGCGCAGACTCCAATGCCACTCCTCACCACGCTCGATCGCCGGCAGCATGACCTCGCGATAGTGCCGGACAGCCAGACCTTTAGGCCA
>DATEMI010000188.1:0-3350 GCA_035275665.1 Terriglobales bacterium
CACGTGATTCACGTGCAGCACAACGTAACGTGCACTTCATTTCCAGCGTCCAACTGGCGTCCAAAATGGGATACCAAACTAGGGTTTTTGGGGGTCAGGGAGCCGTAAGGGCAATTGAATCATCGAGACTTAGTGGAATCGCTCCGAGCTCATAACCCGAAGGTCGTCAGTTCAAATCTGACCCCCGCAACCATGGGCGCTTACGAGGGAAACCCTCTGAGCGCCCTTCTTATTTAGAGTGGAGATTGCAGATCTGCTGAATCGAGGAGACTGGCAGCCGAGACGGCCGTAGCTCGCTACCAGGTGTTATACACGGTCCCATCGGACGCCACTCTGTCCGAATTCGAATGCACGTCCACAATTCCCGTAGTCGACTGGTCCGGGCTCATAACCGTGTCCCCGAAATCCGCGTGCCAGTCCTTGGCATTCGTCATTGGGTCCGTGGGAATTTCGCGCAGATATTGTGATTGCGGATTGACCAAATCTTCCAAAGCTTGCGGTGCTGCTTCTTTGTCCAGCGTGTAATGGTCAATCGCCTGCCGCATTACGGAAAGATCGCTACGCAGCGTCGCTTCCTTGGCCCTTACCACCGAGCGCTGATACATTCCCGCGGCAATGCCGACCAGGACCATGATAATTCCTATGACGATCATCAGCTCGATCAGCGTGAATCCCCGAGCTGTTCCCGCGTCCTGCCGCTTCCTGCTACCAGTCTGCATAGCGCGTCCCGTCACTAGCCGTGGATTGTGATTTCGAGTACACATCAAAGACATTCTTTCCGCACCAACTCCTGGAATCAGGATCATCCGACACGCACCGCAAACCCCAGTCGGCTTGTCCCGTCATCGGATCAACCGGAATACGCCGCAAAAATCGAATCTTCTTATCGTCGCCTGCGCCCAGCTTTACCCCCTTCACCAGTGTTTCGAGATCAGGAGGATAGCCCTCGCTGCCCACCTCCACGCGAATCTTGTTGGAGTCCGCAAGGTCCTTGTAGCGGTCAATAGCGTCTTTCATTTGCCGCAGTTGATAGCGCAGCAATTCTTCTTTCTTATGCACGATGGTGAACCGCGCAATCGGCAGCGCCGCGGAAGACAAAATAAGCAGGATAGAGCAAGCCAGAATCAACTCCAGCAGCGTCATGCCCCGTTCCGAACGATTTCGCCCGTTATCAGTAGAAATTCTGCGCACGTTACAACCTCTTGCAGCCTACGGCTGGACCTGCAGCGCCGCTTCGCCCGTTACCAGCGGGATGGGTTTTTGTTGGGAATCCTTTGCATTCACTTGCACAATGGACAGATTCGAGGCGCCTGGAGCGATCGCCTTCACCACGATTCCCATAATCGTCCCTGTGCCGCTCACGCCTGCCGTGTTCGGCTGCCGGGTGGCGGAAATAATCGTCTGCCCGTGCTCTTTGTCATCGTGCGATACGATGGCGATCTCCTGCGTACCGCCCGACAAGAATCCTCCGTGCTGCACTTCCACGATGCTGATCACCTTCGGGTTGTATTGCAGCAGGAACGGAATCGAGAATAAATCGTTCACATTCTCGACTACCACACCAATGGTTTGCTGTTGTCCAACTTTGAGAGACAAGCTCTTCGGCTCGAATCGAATTTGTGCCGCATTCGTGTTGCTCGGCACGGTTGTGGCAGCTCCCAACGCGGTGGGTGCTGTAGCAGGTGCTCCCGGCGAAGGAGGAACCGTCGCGCCACCTGGAACCTGCTGCCCAGGGGTGCCAGGACCCTGCTGAGCGGACGGTCGCAGCTCGGAATTTGGCGAACGCACTTCCGCTTCGCGCCTTACCTGTACTTGCGACTCTGTACCTGAATACAAAGGCTGCAAATTCGCGCGCGTCCATTCCGGCATGCGCACAATGTGCGGCGTAAGAATGATCAAAATCTCGTCATCCTCGCTGTTGTGGACGTCCCCTGAAAAGAAATATCGAAAGAACGGTATGCGCGCGAGGCCGGGCCATCCGTTAATGCTCTTGGTATCGCTGCGCGTTATCAATCCGCCCAGAACGTTGGATTCGCCCTCTTTAAGCCTGATTTCATGCTCAATCTTTCTCTGGCTAATAATAGGCTGCTGAATTCCGCCGATCGTCGCTTGCCCGGTTACCGACGACACTTCGACCATCAGCTTCAGGCTAACTTCGTGGTTCGGATGGATGCGCGGCGTCATATCCACGTTTACGCCCACATCTTGATACTGGAATTGCGTATTCACCAGCGGGTTCACGAAGCCCGTTCCGGCCGTTCCTCCCACTCCCACGCCCGCTTGGAAGCTGCCAGTTGCTATCGGCACTTTGTCGCCGATGCGTAGCTTCGCTGATTGCCCATCCACCGAGCGCACCTCCGGGTTCTGAATAATCTTGGTCGTCGAGTCATTCAGCAAAGCTGTCGCCGTAAAGCTCGGTAGCGTTACGGCGTAGTTTGCGCCAGTAAGATGCCCCAGCTGCTGGAAGGTGATCGTAGAGTTGCTGGTGGTGCCGGTCGGGTTAGTCGGATTGCTGGTGACGGTCGTCGTGCCTGATGGCAGGACGGTAACGGTTGCAGTCGTGGGGGGTGTGATTCCAAGGCTACGCGCTTTATCCACGCGAGCCTCTACTACCTGAACCTGGATCACTACTTCCGGTTTGGCCTTATCGACGTCCTTAATCATCTTGTCCGCGATCAACAGCTTATCTGGCGAGTCCCGAATGACGATCGCGTTCTGCCCGTTGATCTGAAAAATCCGCTTCAAATCCAGCAATTGCCTCAACCCGGTCACCACCTCTGTCAACTCTTGCGGTTGTACCGTGTTTGACAGGTAGAACGTCCGCACCACATTCTCCTCATAATCTCGGCGCTTTGCCGGCTGGTCGGGAACCACGAAAATAATATTTTCCGTTATCGGTTTCCAAAAAGCCTTGCTCTGCAGCGACACGATGTCCAGTGCCTGCTCCAGAGTCACATTGTTCAGCTCCGCTGTGATTCGCCGCGCCGGAAAGTCCGGATCAAAAACCACGGTAAGGCCCGCGAGCTTCGCGATCGTCTCGAACACGATCTTCGCGTCATTTGACATCGTCAGGTTGATCGCTGTGCGAGGAAGAGGCTTCAGTTGCGGCGGCGTTGAGGCCAGCGCCGGTTCATTTTCTTCCTTAGGAGGCTCCGTGGCCGCATTGCTCGCTCGATTCTTCTCTTCGATCATGCCCACGGTCTTGCGCAATTCTTGCTCGGCAATCGGGCTCGAAGGATCGATGGCCACCGCGCGCTGGAATTCCGCAGCTGCGGCCTCCAACTGCCCACGCTCGCGCAGTTTCAGGCCATTTTTTACGTGCAGAGCGCTGGCTTCAAATCTTGCTTGGT
>DATEMI010000189.1:0-11256 GCA_035275665.1 Terriglobales bacterium
ACTTGACCCCGCTACCGTTTACAGCGGTCTCCGTTTTTACGTTCATCGCAACAATCTTTCAGAAGAAGTCCACCTTCCGGTCAAAGATCATTTCACGCTGGAAATGGACCACATGTCCGATTGCGTGATGAACAACAAAGAACCACTCACGCCAGGCGAAGAGGGCCTGCGCGACATCAAGCTGATCACGTCAATTTACGAAGCCGGCAGAACGCATCAGACAGTCAAGGTCTAGCAGACTTCTGGACCGACGGCCGCCCTCGGCCGGGTGTTGATTTTGGTTATTTCACGATTGTTTGCGAGATCACGAAATCGCGAGATATGAAAACCCGCGCGAGGCCGCGCGTCGGTCCTGTCATTTCCCGTCAACCAATAAAATAGATCTATGGCCACAATCATGCACGGCAAACCGGTTGCGGAAGAGATTCTCTCAACGGTTCGCAATGACGTGAGCGCGCTCCATGCGCGTGGAATCACTCCTCGGCTCGATGTCGTTCTCGTTGGCAGGAGCCCGGCTTCGCAGCGCTACGTAGGTAAGAAGATCGAAAAATGCCGTGAGCTCGGCATGCATGGCGAGCTGCACACAGTCGACGAGACGGTAAGTGCGCAGGAGTTGCGCGATCACGTGCAGCGGCTTAGCGATACCGCCGATGTTCACGCCATTCTGGTCCAGTTGCCGCTTCCTCGGCACATCGAAGAACCCGAAGTAGGCCTCGACAAGTTCGACGTATTCGACGCCATCAAAGGTGAGAAGGACGTGGACGGCATCTCACGTTTTACCGTTCCGGAACTGTATCGTGCGAAAGAAGACAGGATGCTTCATCTTCCTGCCACAGCGCTCGCTGTGCGCCGCGTGCTCGATTTCTACGGAATTGAAACCGAAGGACGAGTTGCCGTAGTCGTCGGCCGCAACGACATCACCGCGAAGCCGATTCATCATATGCTCGGCGGACGAATGTGCAACGCGACTGCGATCTGGTGCCATCGCTACACACGCAAAGAAGATCACGACCGCTTCATGCGCGCCGGCGACATCATCGTGACTTCGGTTGGAAGTGAGAAGTATCAAATTACTGCCGATCTGGTGAAGCCTGGCGCAGTGGTGGTCGATGTGGCCACGCGCGTTGGCTCAGATGGCAAGTTGCACGGCGACGTCGATTTTCCGCGCGTGAAAGAAGTCGCATCGTTCATTACACCTGTACCCGGCGGAATCGGCCCGGTCACGGTTGCTGCACTTATGGAGAACGTCGTGCGTGCCGCGCAATTTGCGCACGGGTTACGGGAGCGCGGTTATGAGTTTCACACCGCGACCGTGGGATCTTGAGAGTGTGCCATTCCTTCTCTGGTTCGTGTCAGGGAATTCATTGCTGCTCGATTACTCACCCTCTTTGCCGACCCTCTCAAGACCTGTCATTCTGAGTCCGCTTCGGCGGACGAGGGATCTCCCGGAATGCGTCAGGCTGAAATGCACCTGACAGGCTCTTTGCCTGTGAACAGAGCTCTTGGTAAGAGCCAGGGCGGGAGCATTTAAGGTTGAAACATGCGGGAGATCCTTCGTCCGCCGGAGGCAGACTCAGGATGACAGACTTAACGACTGTTGGTAAGAACGACGTAAATAGTGCAGGTGAAGCCGGTGTCCTGAGACGAAGCAGCTAAACGGCTCAAGCATTCCAAACTTGACACCATCTCTCGCGACAGCGTATCGTCCGCCTCCAGTTTCCTGTGATGACCGATTCGGCCGCAGTCTCCCGCTCTATTCAATCTGACATCGCTGCGCTACAGTGGCTAGCACTGGCGCTCACTCCCGCAATGGGACCGATTCGCGGGCACCGCCTGGTGCAGAACTTTGGTGGAGTGGAACGTGTCTTTCAGGCTTCGTTGACAGAACTAGAAGCTGCGGGCTTGCCAGCGGTTTCGGCGCAGTCCATCGCGCTGGGCAAATCGTACTCCGCGGCCGAAGAAGAGTTCATGAAGGCGCGCGATGTTGGCGCGGAGATTATCCCGTTTCAGGACGCGCGCTATCCCGATCTGCTCAAGCAGATCTACGATCCACCCCTGGCGCTGTACGTTCGCGGCGAGTTCAGCATTCTCTCTTTGCCGGGAATCGGCGTAGTGGGCACGAGACATCCGACTCCATATGGCATGGGAATGGCCGAGCGGCTTTCCAACGATCTGGCCTCGCGTGGATTGGTCATTGTGAGCGGGATGGCGCGCGGGGTGGATACGCATGCGCATCGCGGCGCACTGAACGGAAAAGGAAAGACTGTTGCCGTTTGGGGTACCGGCATAGACGTTCCATATCCGCGCGACAATCGACGCATTGCGGAAACAATCGTAGACTCCGGTGGTGCGCTCGTCTCAGAATTCCCCATCGGAACCTTTGCCGCTCCACAGAATTTCCCGATCCGGAACCGGATTATTAGTGGGCTTTCCCTAGGCGTTCTGGTCGTCGAAGCCGGCGAGTACAGTGGAACCCGAATTACGGCGCGCTGTGCATTAGAGCAGGGTAGGGAGATTTTCGCGGTCCCTGGCAATGTGACCAACCGGAACTCCTGGGGCCCTAACACGTTGATTAAACAAGGGGCTAAGCTCACGGCGACGTGGGAAGATGTGTGGGAAGAACTCCCGACAGAGTTGAAGCTGCAACTCGAGGCCGCATGGAGGGTTGAATCCACAAAGCCGGTGGAAGCATCTCTATTTGCGGACTCGCAACTCTCACCGCATGAAAAGCGCGTGTACGCGCTGCTGAAGCCGGACGAAGCCGTCCAGCTCGATCAAATCATTGAACAATTGGAGGGCGAGATTTCGTCATCAGAAATTTTCTCTGCGCTGTTTGAACTGGAGCTGTCAGGGAAAGTGAAGCCGCTGCCGGGGAAGAATTACGTTAGGAGCTTCTAAGCTGCTGAGCTGCTAAGCTTCTGAGCCCGGAGGAGCAACGTTTATGGCGGACTTCAAGCAGCTTAAGGTGTGGCAGAAGGCGCATCAGGTTACATTGGAAATTTATCGGGTCACGAGCAGATTTCCACAAACGGAATTGTATGGGTTAACTTCGCAGATGCGTCGTTGCGCTGTTTCGATGGGATCGAATATTGCTGAAGGCAGAGGACGCGATGGCGATCCAGATTTTGGCAGATTTATTCAGATCGCCGCAGGATCCGCTGCCGAATTGGAATATCAGTTACTTGTTGCCAAGTACCTTGGCTACTTGCCTGAATCCGAGTTCACAAAGCTAAATACGAATTTGGCCGAAATAGGCAGAATGCTAATCTCGTTAAGGGAGAGCGTTCGTTCCGCTTCTGCCGCAAGTTGATTTTCGAGCTTAGAAGCTTAGCCGCTTAGAAGCTTAGGAGCTAGTTTGTCAAAAGCACTCGTCATCGTCGAATCGCCCGGTAAGGCGAAAACGATCAACAAATATTTGGGTAAGGACTACGACGTCGATTTTTCCCTCGGTCACGTCAAGGATCTACCCAAGAACAAGATCGGTGTCGACTTCGATAACGATTTCGAGACCGAATACATCGTTATTCCAGGTAAGGAAAAGGTCCTCACCAACCTCAAGAAGAAGGCGAAGGTCGCGACCGCGATCTATCTCGCGCCTGACCCGGACCGCGAGGGCGAGGCCATCGCCGCTCATCTTTATGAAGAGTTGGGCGACTCGAAGCCCAAAAAGAAACGCGGAAATGGCACTCCCATCCACCGCGTGACTTTCAATGAGATCACCTCAAAAGCAGTGAAGGCTGCGTTCGATCATCCGCGCGAGATCGACTGGAATCTGGTGGATGCCCAGCAGACGCGTCGCGTACTCGACCGCATCGTCGGGTATCAGATCTCGCCGCTGCTTTGGGACAAAGTTCGTCGCGGACTCTCTGCCGGACGCGTGCAGACTGTCGCGCTCAGGCTGATCGTAGAGCGCGAGCGCGAGATCAAGGCGTTCGAGAAGACAGAGTACTGGACAATAGACGCACATCTTTCGGCTGCGAAGCCACCGGCCTTCGATGCGCGCTTCACCGGAATCGGCGGGGAAAAAACTGAAGTTCCGAACGGGGAAGAGTCCGAAAAGATCACCAGCGCTCTGCGTCAGGCGCAATGGAGCGTTCGCTCGGTCGAAAAGCGCGAGCGCCGTCGCAGCGCAGCAGCACCGTTTACCACCAGTAAATTCCAGCAGGATGCATCGCGCAAACTGCGCTTCAGCGTGAAGCGCGCCATGATGATTGCGCAACGCCTCTATGAAGGCGTGGAACTTGGTGACGAAGGCTCGGTCGGTCTGATCACCTACATGCGTACCGATTCGGTTCGGGTCGCGCAAGATGCGCTCGACGAAGTCCGCGAGTTGATTGGTTCCAATTTCGGAGCGGAATTTCTCCCCGAATCGCCGAATACATACAAATCAAAGAAGGAAGCCCAGGAAGCTCACGAAGCGATTCGTCCCACTTCTGTGATGCGGCATCCCGATTCGGTAAAGCAGTATCTCCAGGAAGACGAGTTCAAGGTCTACAAGCTGATCTGGCAACGATTCGTAGCGTCACAAATGATGCCTGCTGTTTTCGACCAGACCACAGTGGATATAGACGCCGTTTCCGATCGCACTTACAACTTCCGTGTCACCGGATCTGTGCTCAAGTTCGAAGGTTTCCTCAAGGTTTACGAAGAGTCCAAAGAAGGCAAGGACGAAGAGGACGAGGCACTCAAGCACAAGCTGCCTGCGCTTGAAGAGGGCCAGAAGCTTACGCTGAAGGAGCTGAAGCCCGAGCAGCACTTTACCGAGCCGCCGCCGCGTTACAACGAAGCGTCGCTGGTGAAGGAGCTCGAAGAGAAAGGCATTGGACGTCCTTCCACCTACGCTGCCATTTTGGGAACGATCCAGGAGCGCCAGTACGTGCAGAAGATCGGCGGCAAGTTTGTGCCGACCGAAATCGGGCTGGTCGTTACCGATCTGCTGGTCAAAAACTTCTCGGAAATTTTCGATCCGGCCTACACCGCGCGTCTCGAAGAAGAGCTCGACGAGATCGAAGAGGGCAAAGAGAAGTGGACCGACGCGATGGCGGAGTTCTACAAGCGCTTCGAGAAGAACCTGAAGTATGCGCAAAAGCACATGGAAAATGTGAAGCGCATGGAGAAGCCTACCGACGAGAAGTGCGAGCGCTGCGGCTCTCCGCTCGTGCTGAAGTGGGGCAAATTCGGGTCATTCTTCGCCTGCAGCTCGTATGACAAGGAAGATCCCAATAGCTGCACGTTCACCAAAGAGAACGCCATCGATCTTCCCGATTTGGAAAGCGCCGACGTGCAGGAAACCTCGCAGGAAGAGTATTGCGAGAACTGCGGACGCGTGATGGTTCTCAAGCGCGGACGATTTGGGCAGTTCATGGCCTGCACGGGTTATCCGGATTGCAAAACTACTCGTCGGCTGGATCAGGGCAAGAAAGTTCCTGACGTTCCGCTGGAAGAAGTCTGCCCGCAATGCGGACGCAACATGGTGCTGCGTCACGGACGCTACGGAGAATTCGTCTCCTGCAGCGGATATCCGGAATGCAAGTACGTGAAGCAGAACTTCATTGGCGTCAAGTGTCCGCAGTGCAAAGACGGCGAGCTGGTGGAGAAAAAGGCTCGGCGCCGTGGAAACACCTTCTACGGCTGCTCGAATTATCCGAAGTGCGATTTCACTTCCGCGTACAAGCCTGTCGCTGAGCAGTGCCCTGAGTGCGGCAGTCCGTACTTGCTCGAGAAGAATCTCAAAGCGGGAACGTTCCTCGTTTGTCCGAATAACAAGCGGACCGCTGCGGAAGAAGAGCCTCAGCCTAAACGCAAGAAAAAGCCTGGCAAAGCTGGGAAAGCAGAGCCCGCGGCTGAGACTGCGCCCGTGGTGAAATGCGACTACTCGAAGCAGATCACAAAAGAGCCGGTCGCAGTGGCGTAACAGATCAGGTCAGTACCGGTCCGCGATAGCGAATGGGTGCTCTCTTCACAGACCAAATGCACCCATTCGCTACCGCGAACGGTACTGACGATCCCACCGAATTTTCCTTTGTGAAATCTTGACCTCTGTTGAATCGGTTAAGATAGCCAACGCCTCTCAATTTGTTTACAGGAGTTCCCCATGAGCGACCAAAATCTCTCTCCAGGCATGACCAACAAGGCCACGCACGCCGACGTGGACATCATCCTTCGTCTTTACCAAATCCGCTCTGAGCCGACGATGCGCGAAGCCCGCAAGTTCATCATCTTCGATTTCTGGCCCAGCAGCTTTGAAGAGCTCGGTAGGTTGTTCGCCGGAGGCGGAAGGGAATTTGCGTACTTCCGCCAGGTTACTTCGTACTGGGATATGGCGATGTCATTTGTTGCGCGGGGCGCGCTCGATCCGCTGCTGTTCCTCGACAATTGCAACGAGATGATCTTCGCTTATGCAAAATATAAGCAGTTCTTGCCCCAGCTACGCGAGAATGTGAATCCGCAATTCTGGAAGAGAGTCGAGGACTTCCTCACCGGCTCGCCGGAAGCTCAGCAGAAAGTGGCTGCGATCACGAAGAACGTGGAGCGAGTCCGCGAGCAAAGAATGAAGGCTGCAGCAGCCTAGAACTTTGTTTGAGTGGAATCCCGGTTGGGCGTCTTGCAATCGAGAGGGATTCCACTTAGATAGCCCTTACGTTTGAGATACAGATGGGACTCTCTACATGCGGGCAACGCCCGCGAGTATTTGCCGCCTCCTAATCAGAGGAGACGCAAATGCCGGAACAAGATAACGACTTAACTAAAGGCGCGGTAGAAGCAGACAAGCCACAACAGCACAGCGAGTCTTCGCTCGCGGGACAGCTTCCTCATCGTACAGAAGACGCTCGCATCAAAGGGCGCGATACCGATTTTCCGGAACCGGGAGAGAATCCAGAGCACAGCGGGCAAGACATGGATCCCGGTTTTCGCCAGAAAACGAATCAGAATCAAACGAAGGACGATCCCCTGGCCGCGTGATAAACCGAAGCTAGTTTTCTTTCTTGGAAACTTCTACTGGGGAGACGTCTTCGGCGTCGTCCCCACTGGTCTTTTTTGGACTCTCCTCAACTTTTCCCGCCTGGCGCTCGAGCAAGATGATATTTTTGAAAGTTTGCATCCCCAATTCTGAGAGGACTGAGCTTTGCCCAAAGGACCGATCTCGCGCTTCATCGAGCATCACTATCGTCATTTCAACTCCGCGTCGCTCATGGATGCGGCCAAGGCTTACGAAAAGCTTCTCAATGATGGCGGCAAAATGTTCATGACGATTGCAGGCGCGATGAGTACTGCGGAACTCGGCCTCTCGCTCGCTGAGATGATTCGCCAGGACAAAGTCCACGGCATCTGCTGCACCGGCGCGAATCTCGAAGAAGATGTATTCAACCTCGTCGCGCACGATCATTACGAGCGCGTTCCCCACTATCGCCAGCTTTCTCCTGCAGAAGAAGAGGCGCTCCTGAACCGACACATGAATCGTGTGACCGATACCTGCATTCCGGAACATGAGGCGATGCGGCGCATCGAAACCGCGGTGCTCGAAGAATGGGTAAAGGCCGACAAAGCAGGCCAGCGCTTCTTCCCGCACGAATTCATGTACAAGATTCTGCTCAGTGGGAAGCTGAAGGGCTCGTACCAAATCGACCCGAAAGACAGTTGGCTGATCGCCGCCGCGCAGAAGAACCTGCCTATGTTCGTCCCAGGATGGGAAGACGCAACTCTCGGCAACATGTATGCCGGTCACTGCATCACCGGGGACATTAAGAACGTCCACACCGTTCGTACCGGCATCGAATACATGATGCTGCTGGCTGACTGGTACACAACTCTAACGGAGAAGTCGCCGCTCGGGTTTTTCCAGATCGGCGGCGGCATCGCCGGAGATTTTCCCATCTGCGTCGTGCCTATGCTGCATCAGGACCTGCAGCGCGACAATGTTCCATTGTGGGCCTACTTCTGTCAGATCAGTGATTCCACAACCAGCTACGGCTCCTACTCCGGCGCGGTGCCTAACGAGAAGATCACGTGGGGGAAATTGGGTAAGGACACACCGAAATTCATCATCGAGTCAGATGCGACGATCGTGGCGCCTCTGATCTTCGCTTACATACTCGGCTGTTGATGCGTCCGGCCGTGCTGTTATGAAGGCGATTCGCTTCCACCAGTTCGGCGGGCCTGAGGTTCTCAAGTATGAGGACGTACCGGATGTTCGTCCGCGCGAGGATCAAGTCCTTATCCGTGTACGCGCCTGTGCTTTAAATCACCTTGATCTCTGGATTCGGAAAGGGCTGCCCGGAGTAAAACTCCCGCACATTAACGGCAGCGATATCGCCGGAGATGTCTCTGAAGTTGGCAGCTATGTCGAGAGCGTCAAGCGCGGCACTCGGGTTTTGCTGGCGCCCATGATCTTCTGCAATCATTGCGCGCAATGCACAGCGGGGCAGCAGAGCTTCTGCCGCGAGTTTTCCGTTTTGGGATACGGAAATGATGGCGGTAATGCGGAATACATTGCTGTTCCCGAAGTAAATGTAATTCTAATTCCGGAAAGTCTCTCTTACGATCACGCGGCCAGCCTTCCCCTGGTCTTTCTCACGGCGTGGCACATGCTGGTGACGCGTGCGCAGATCAAAGCTGGGCAGACGGTGCTAATACTCGGCGGTGGCTCAGGTGTTGGTTCAGCAGCGATTCAGATTTGCAAGATGCTCGGCGCAAGGGTGATTGCCACTGCCGGAGACGAACCCAAGCTGGAGAAGTCACGCGAACTCGGCGCCGATCACACTATCAATCATTACAAGCAGAAGATTGCCGAGGAAGTCCGCCGCATTACCTCAAAAGCCGGTGTAGATGTGGTCTTCGAGCACGTCGGTGCCGCCACTTGGGACGACAGCGTGCGGTCGCTGCGTCCGGGAGGGACGCTCGTTACCTGCGGCGCGACCACCGGGCAGGAAGCGAAGTTTGATATTCGCGTGCTGTTCAGCCGCCAGCTCTCATTCCTCGGTTCCTATATGGGAACGATGGGCGATCTGCATGAAGTGCTGAAGCATGTTTTCAGCGGCAAACTCAGACCGGTAGTCGACCGAGTCTTCCCCCTGAGCGAAGCACGAGCCGCCCACGAGCGCCTGGAGAAAAGTGAGCAGTTCGGAAAGATCGTGCTGAATCCATGAGTCCGCAGCAGGGAACACCGGCAGCCGATCCCAGTCTGCGTCGCGCGGCAAAATGGATCGCCCTGATCCTCTTTGTCCTTTACTGTGCAGATCTCATCTGGAAACTTGCGCACTGGAATCAATACGCCGCCGATCTCGCACCTTGGCAGCTTGGGACAGCATTAACTTTGCGGCTGGTATTTATGGCCTTCCTGCTATGGATGTTCGTGCGGGCGAGGAGAGCTGGGTGAAATTATCTTCGTTCTACGAGCTCGTCTTAGCAACGGAGCGTTTCGCAGCCATTGCCGTGGAATTGCGAATTACGAGGCTGGTATTCATCACGTACTGCGTTCCAGTCGACGAGGGCTCGCGTTTTTCGACATCATTCATCAGAGCTTCGAAGGCGATCTTTGCGAGTTCCTGCTGTGACATTTGCACGGTTGTGAGCGGTGGGATCACGAACTGAGCAAGCCGAATATCATCGAAGCCAATCACGGATAAGCTGCGTGGAATCTCGATGCCGCGCTGATATGCCTCACGCATTACGCCAATCGCGGTCATATCGTTAGAGCAAAGCACTGCAGTGGGCGGTGTTCGCTTTTGGGAAAACTCGCGGAACGCCTTCATGCCACCTTCGACAGTGTGATCCCCCACGACGATCAATGAAGGATCGAGTCCAATTTCCCTCATTGATTCTTCAAACGCATCTCGTCTGGCGATCGCCGATTTCAATTGCGGTGGTCCGGCCACGAAGGCAACACGGGTGTGCCGCAGCGCGGCGACATGTTGCACAGCCTGCTGAATTCCATTTTTGTAGTTGATCGTGATGTTGCTTACGCGCGGGAGTTTCGGCCCGACGTCCACAAAGACGAGAGGAACTTTCCGGTAGTGAAGATCATTGATCAGGGAATCTTCCATGCCGAAAGTGAGGATCGCCACGCCATCCACACGTCGCTCAATCATGCGGCGGACGGAAAGCTCCATGCGCTTCGCGTCGTAAATGGTGGAAGTTAGAAGGATCTCGTAGTTGTGCTGAACAGCAAGGTTCTCGAATGTCTGGACTATTTCGGGAAAAAATGGATTTGTAATTTCCGAAACGATCAGTCCGAACACGCGGCTCCGGCCGGAAACCAACGACCGGGCGGCGGAGTTCGGATAATAGCCAAGTTCCTCGACCACTTTCCAAACTCTCTTGGCAAGCTGAGGATCAACGGTGGGTACGCGGTTAATGGTGCGCGAAACCGTGGCAGTGGAGACCTTGGCTCGGCTGGCGATTTGCCTGATATCCATGAAAACCCAGCGAGAAAACGTATTCTCACCGATGCTACCACGCGAGAGTGGCGTTCCCCCCAATTTAGCCGGAAGCGTTGAAAATTAAGCTGCAATTCAAATTCGCCAACACGACCGAGAGGGATCTCTGCCACCAATGATCATCGCCGGCGCGGTTGACGAACCAACGACCAGCCGCTCGACCCACTCCGCACTGCGGTTTAATCTCTAAAAGAGCAAATGCCATCGCTTCCACAGAGGTTCGGACGATACGAGATTGTGCGTGAAATTGGGCACGGCGCGATGGGAGTGGTGTATGAGGCACTGGATCCAACCATCGGCAGAAAGATCGCGCTGAAAGCCATTCGTTTCGATGGAATCGGTACCACCGCCGATGAGGCAGCGCGTCGATTCAAGAACGAGGCGAGAGCAGCCGGTGGATTGAATCACCCCAACCTTGTCACCGTCTATGACGCCGGCGAAGACAACGGCATTCTCTACCTCGCGATGGAATTCATCGAGGGTTCCACGCTTGAAGCTTTGATTCGCCAGCAGCGCACGATTGCTACTTCGCAGACCATCGACATCATCCGGCAAGTCTGTGCCGGTTTGGATTTTGCACACGCAAAGGGCATCGTTCATCGCGATGTCAAACCGGCAAACATCATGCTCGCGGGCAGTGGGCCGGCAAAGATTACCGATTTTGGAATTGCTCGCGCGGGTGAAGCAATGACCATTACGGGACAGGTGGTGGGCACGCCCAACTACATGTCTCCAGAGCAGGTGCTGGGCAAGCAGCTCGATGGACGCAGTGATCTGTTCAGCGTTGGCGTGATCCTGTACGAAATGGTTACAGGAGAAC
>DATEMI010000190.1:0-3404 GCA_035275665.1 Terriglobales bacterium
GAAGAGCTGGTCGAACTTGGCCATGAGGTCACCTTGTTCGCTAGCGGCGATTCGCAAACCTCGGCGCGCCTGATCCCGGGTTGCCCCAAGTCGTTGCGGCTGAATGATTACGGTGTCGCGGATCACTTGGCCCATCACTTCGTGATGCTGGAAGAGGTGCTCGCTCGCGCCGACGAATTCGACATTATTCACTATCATTTGGACTATATGCATTACCCGCTGTCCAAGATGGCAGGCATTCGCAACATCACGACCTTGCATGGCAGGCTCGATTCTCCGGATCTCGTCCCCCTGTACAGAAAATACAAGGACATGCCTGTCGTCTCTATTTCGCTGTACCAGCGCAAGCCGCTTCATTGGGTCAACTGGGTCGGCAACGTATATCACGGCTTGCCTTTGGATCTGCTGAAGGAAGGTGACGGGCGCGGTGAATACTTGGCGTTTTTGGGGCGCATTTCTCCCGAAAAGCGAGTCGATCGGGCGATTGAGATCGCCTCACGATTGGGAATGCCTCTAAAAATTGCGGCGAAGATCGATGGTCAGGACGTCGCCTACTATGAATCGGAGATCAAGCACCTGCTGAATGCGCCGAACATCGAGTTCGTCGGCGAAATTACGGAACAACAGAAGAGCGAGTTTCTTGGCAACGCTTATGCCTATCTCTTTCCCATTGATTGGCCGGAGCCATTTGGCTTGACGATGATTGAGGCCATGGCCTGTGGCACGCCTACGATTGCCTTCAACTGTGGTTCTGTGCCTGAAGTCATTGCGCATGGGATCAGTGGATTCGTGGTCGAGGATATGGAAGGAGCAATTGACGCCACCAAGAAGGCCAGCTCGTTGGATCGCTCGGTCGTCCGCCGAGATTTTGAGAAGCGCTTTAGCGCCTGCAGGATGGCGCAGGACTACGTTAAGCTGTATGAGTCCATGCTGAGCGCCAAGCCTCGTCCAGCCGAGACTGAAGTTGATTCCTTGCTCACTCTCTAGTTGGAACCCAAGATTTAGGACGGCTTTATTTTGACGGACATTGTCCGCGTCGAAGACGAATATTACGTTCGAGCCTCTTCCGCGCTGGCGGACGACCGGACGCGGGTGCTCAAATTCGGTGACACCTTCGCGGTGTTCAATCGCTACGGCGATATCGAGCCGCTCGGGAAATCACAGTTCGGATTGTTTCACGCAGAAACGCGTCATCTTTCGCGCTTCACGCTTCGCCTCAACAATAAACAGCCTCTACTGCTGAACTCCACGATTCGAGAAGACAACGCTTTTCTCTCCGTGGATCTCACCAATGTCGACACGTCCACAACCAAAGGCGAGGAGCTTCCTCGCGGTACGGTTCACGTTTTCCGGTTGCAGTTTCTTCGGGAAGCCAGCTGCTACGAATACGTCCGGTTGATTAACTACGGTCTCGAACGAGTCCAGATTTCGCTGCAAGTAGAATTTGACGCCGATTTCGCCGACATTTTTGAAGTGCGCGGCACACGGCGCGCCAGGAAAGGCGAGCGTCTGCCAGATAGGACCGATCACACGTCTGCGGTGCTCTCCTACAAGGGCCTAGATGGCGTCCTTCGCCGAACTTGTCTCGAATTTTCGCCGCAACCCGCTTCCCTGAGCACCACAGAAGCGGAATTCCAGCTTACCCTCGAGCCCAAGGAAGAAAAGTGCATCGTATGCACGGTGGCTTGCGAACGCGATGTGGCTTCCAGAAAGCTCACTCCCTTTCACACTGCATTTCGCGATCTGGAACACGAGTATGGCCACGGCGGACTCGATGAATGCCACATCACAACTTCCAGCGAGACCTTTAACGCGTGGTTGACGCGATCGTCCGCCGACCTGCGCATGCTGATCGACGGGAATCCGGAAGGCCAGTATCCATACGCGGGCGTTCCCTGGTTCAATACCGTTTTCGGCCGCGATGGCATTATCACGGCCTTCGAATGCCTTTGGATGGCTCCGCATGTCGCGGAAGGCGTTCTGAAATACCTTGCGGAGACGCAAGCCGCCGAAGAAATTCCTGAGCAAGACGCCGAGCCTGGAAAAATTCTCCACGAAATGCGCCGTGGCGAAATGTCCATCATGAAGGAAGTCCCTTTCGGCTGCTACTACGGAAGCGTGGACTCCACTCCGCTTTTTGTAATGCTTGCCGGCGGATACTTTCTTCGCACCGGCAACCTGGAATTCCTGCGCGAGATTTGGCCCAACATTAAACGCGCGCTGCGCTGGATCGACGAGTATGGGGACTGCGATTCGGACGGCTTCGTGGAATATGAACAACGCTCTTCTCACGGCCTGATCCAACAAGGATGGAAAGATTCGCACGATTCCGTGTTCCATGCCGACGGCACTATGGCGGACGCACCCATCGCTCTATGCGAAGTGCAAGGTTATGTCCACGCGGCGAAACGCTCGGCCGCGCTGATTGCGCGCGCCTTTCAGGAACCCGATCTGGCCACAAAACTGGAAACGGAAGCGGAAATTTTGCGCGAGAAATTCGAGCAGGCCTTCTGGTGCGACGAAATCGGGATGTATGCCCTGGCGCTCGACGGCCGCAAGAAGCAGTGCCGCGTGCGCAGCTCCAATGCCGGGCAAACGTTATTCTGTAAAATTGCGAGCCAGACGCACGCTGAGCAGGTAGCCGCATCGCTGATGAATGACCAGATTTTCTCCGGCTGGGGGATTCGTACGATCGGGGCCTGGGAGTCCCGCTACAACCCCATGTCCTATCACAACGGGTCCGTTTGGCCTCACGACAACGCGCTGATCGGCCTGGGCTTCTCGTTATATGGTCTTCAGCAGCAAGTTTGTGAGCTGCTCGACGCGTTATTTCAGGTCAGCCGCCACGTGGACTTGAAACGTCTGCCAGAACTTTTCTGCGGCTTTCACAAACGGCCGGACATGCAGGGCCCGACTCTCTACCCGGTCGCGTGTGCTCCGCAGGCCTGGGCCGCCGGAGCCGTATATTTGCTACTAAAGGCGTGCCTGGGCTTGAGTGTCCGCGCCCGGGAGCGCCAGCTGTGCTTCACCAAACCCAGCCTGCCGCCAAGTCTCGATGAAGTGCGCATCGAAAACCTAAAGCTCGCCGATGCCACAGTAGATTTTCGCGTTTTCCGACAACAGCGGAATATCGGTGTGGAAGTCATGCGCCAGCAGGGCGAAGTGGAAGTCGTGAAGTCGGTTTGAGTCCCTACTTAGCTGGAACTCTGGAGTCATTTTCGCGGAAGCCTCATAATAGATAATGCGCGAAGCAACCTACGCGCCGCCTGCGACGGTCCAATATTTATCCAAGTTAAGGACAAGATTCCGCAGGTCGAGGAGGCTCGGAGAAATGCAGAAAAAGAGCTCAAGTTCGCATAAATCTGCTGGATGGTTCGCGGGAGGCGCGGCGATCTTAGCAGCGC
>DATEMI010000191.1:0-5959 GCA_035275665.1 Terriglobales bacterium
ATTCGTCCCAGCCTGCGCACGGGTGACAAATGTGAGCAGCGCAAGCGCGCGAATATTGCTCGGATCGACCTGCAGCAAACGATTCGCTGCGTCGGTCATCTTCGGACCATTGTTGGCCGCTTGATATGCAGCCATCAACTGCTCCAGTGTCTCTTGCTTTACCACGGTATTCGGATACTGTTGGAGAAAAGCTTCCAGAGCCTGCGCCTTCGCGTTCGGATCCTGCGCGCTGATCGCGCTCATGTAAGCGTTGTACTCGGCAGGATCTTTGATCGTCTTCTGCTGCGGTTGTGCGGCCTGCTGACCGCCTGTGGTCTGCTGACTGCCTGTTGTGGTTTGTTGACCGGCTGTGGGCTGCTGTCCGGGTGTGGTCTGCGCGGGTGCAGTACCCTGCGCTTCCTGGGCGAAGCCATATGCGGCAAATGCCAACAAAGACATCAAGAGCAACTTCTTCATTCGAAGCTCCTTAATTCGCGGTCCTGGCAGGAGCACCTTCTGCGGATCCGCGTCACTCGGCACTAGATTTGTGAAACACGGGCACAACCGGCACGGCGAAAATCCCGCCCAACCTCTCCCCTCGCGTTACCCCTCAGCAAGGCGAGAGCTCAGTGGAATACCGCTTACGACGAGAAAACGCTGATTATAAAAATGCACCATCCACATAGCAAGCGGCGAATTCCGCGAAAACACTGTTGCGACTCTTTACTCATTAGATGCAAGTCACAGCTCGTCATACATCTTTCGTCCAGTGAAAAGGCACACCCCTCCCATATCCATTTTGACACCGGCAACCCACTGGAGTTCCGGCCTCGCGGGAGGCCATGCGTGGTAATTCACTTCACATTACTCTCGCCGCCAGCAGCCAGAAGCTCCCGGCACGAGAAGCATTGGATCGATAGGAACAGCGAATTTAACAGCGAATGTAAAAATCGCGTGCTGAGAAATCCACGAATTCTGCCCAAAATCCGCAAATTTCCTCGCTGGCCAGGGAATTAACAGCGATTGTAGGGAATTCGGCCCTACTCCATTGAAATCAGCCGAGTTGCAAGGATAATCGGGGAGAGTGCCGCAAGCGAACAGGGATCGAGCAGGGATTTTTTGTCACAAATTGTGACTGTGGCCCGCCGCTCGCTCCAACGGCTCGCGGGACGCCATTGCACCCCTGGGATGACTGCTATCGCAGGGTTTCCCCATGCTGCATGGCGACCACCTGAGCGCCGCTCCCCTCAAGCAGTTTTGCCAGTTGCGGCGGCCGTCCGGTAAGGAGTGGGAAGGTATCAAAATGCATAGGGATCACGAATTTCGGCTTCAGCAGCTTGCAGGCGTAAGCCGCTTCGCGGGGCGACATCGTGAACAGATCCCCAATGGGAAGCATTACCACTTCAGGAGCGTAGAGCTCGCGAATGATCTGCATATCGCCAAAGACGTTCGTATCGCCGGCGTGATAGATCTTCACTCCGCCTTCCAGCTCGATGACATACCCACAGGCTTCCCCGCCGTAAATGATCTGGCCGTCATCCTCGATTCCGCAGGAGTGGTCGGCATGAACCATAGTCACGCGCACGCCTTCGAGGGTCTGCGAACCGCCTTTATTCATCGGCTGAATCTGCTTGGCGCCCTTCTTCTGCAGCCATAAGCAAAGCTCGTAAACGCCGGCGATCTTGGGATTGTGCTTCTTCGTAAGCTCAACGGCATCGCCAATGTGATCGCCGTGGCCGTGGGTGCACAGCATCACGTCGATTTTCTTGAAGCTCTTCTTGTTGTCGGGACAAGCGGGATTGTTCATCACCCACGGATCAATCAGGATAGACTTCCCCGAAGGTGTTTCAATATGAAATGTCGCGTGTCCGAGCCAGGTAAGTTTGTGTCCTTTGAGATCGATCACAAAAAACTCCGCTGTCGGCTGTCGGCCATCGGCTTTCGGCTATTGCTTGGAAGCGTCAGGCGTGTCGCCGATTGGATTTGGCTTCTTTTAAGAGATCTGTTAGGTAAGATTCCGTTCGGAGTACTCATGCAAGAGCCGAAAGCCGACAGCCGAATGCCGACAGCCTATCTATTCCACGCTGACCAGCCTCCGATCAGCGAATAAACATTATTGAATCCCATTTTCTTCAGCATCCAGGCCGACAGAGCCGACCGGCTTCCTCCGCCGCAATAAAGCACAATCTTTCGATTCTTATCGGTTGTGACCCTGTCGATATCACGTTCGAGCACGCCGCGTGAGATGTGCTTTGCGCCTGGAATCATGCCGCGCTGAGCCTCGTCGGATTCTCGAACGTCAATTAACTCAAAGTTGTCACCCCGCTTCTGCATCGTTTTGAGCGCCTCGACATCGATCTCCTGAATTTCCCGTTTGGCATCGTTACAAAGCTGATTGAATTCGGGCATGGGCATAGCAGTGCTCCACAGAAAACAACAGATTCTAAGCCGTGAGCTTGGAAGCTCGCAAATATGAGAATTCCTTTCAGAGAACGCGCAACGACCGACCCCCGTCTCGGCCCTCAACAGCAACCCTCAGCGGCTCCGGTTCGAGAGCCATTTGCCACAAGAACTCAAGGACGAGGCCCGATCACGAGTCAGCTACTACTCGGATCGCAAGGTTAATCGCCTTTTCCGGAGTCTTCGAAATACAGATATTGACCAAGTGATCAATATTGACCCGAGGTCAGGTTTGTATTAGCCTTTATCTGAACCTTGACCGCGGGTCATTATGCTGCAGAATCAAACCAATTCTGAAAACAACGGTCGCCGTGAACGGCGACGACAGGAGACACACGCCCGCATTTTCGAAACTGCTATGCGGTTGTTTGCGGAGCGTGGATTCGCAAACACTCCTGTCGAGGACATTACTGAAGCCGCCGACGTTGCCAAAGGAACGTTTTTCAACTACTTCCCTACCAAGGAAGCGATTCTCGAAGCTCTCGCCGAAAGGCAGCTTGGGGTTGTGAAAGCCGCTGAGGAGCGGTCACGCACGGCTGCAAGCGTCCGCCCTGTCCTTCTGGAGATGATTCACAACCTGGCGGAGCGGCCATCCCGTAGTCAGCTTTTATTGCGCAGCCTGATGGGCGTTGCTCTGACGCATAACAGCCTTTCGAACTTTCTCGGACGTGTTTTGGAAGGCGGACGCGTGCACGTTGCCGCGATCATGAAACGCGGTCAGGACCTGCGCGAACTGCGCCTTGACCTTGAGCCAGTAGAACTCGCGCGGATCATGCAGCACGCTATTTTCGGCACACAAATGATCTGGGCTCTGGGAAAACCGCAAGATTTGGAGAAGTGGCTCGATCTTACTTTTGAGATCTTTTGGCGCGGAATTGAGGCGGACTCAGTTTCGCCCTCGCGATCTGGATCACGCTCTACACGCAAGGAGAAGCCGCTATGAAACGCTGGGCAGCCATTGCAATCGTTGTGGGAATCGCGCTGGCGAGCATCGGCATGCGCTCGTGGTTCTCGCGCGATAACAGCATCACCGCTTCAGGAACGCTCGAAGCTCGCAACGTGAACGTTGGTTCCAAAGTGGGAGGACGCGTCGCCAAGGTCAACGTGCTTGAAGGGGATCATGTCGAGCCGGGCCAGGTGCTGCTGACCTTTGAAGATTCGGAGTTGAATGCGCGCCTGCTCTCTGCGCGAGGCAAGTACGAGGAAGCCAAGGCCAATTACCAGAAGATGCTGCACGGCTCGCGTCCGGAGGACATCGCCGAGGCTCGCGCGAATTCACAGTATCAAGAGCATCTGGCGGACACGCATCGAGCCGATGTAGAGCGTGCACAATCTGATCTCGCCAATGCTGAAGTGAATTATCGTCGCGCCCAGGAGCTGGCGCACAGCGGCGTAGTGTCCAAACAGTTCCTCGACGATGCTGAAAATCGCTACCGCTCAGCGCAAGCGGTCCTGGCATCGGCACAGCAGGCAGTCGCGGCGTCACAAGGAAGTATCGGCGCGTCCGAAGCTGCAAAGAAGCGCGCCGAGCGCGGGTTCCGTCCGGAAGAGATCGCTGCCGCCAAGGCGCAAATGCTGGCTGCCGAGGGCGATCTGAGAGAAGCTGAGTCGCAGTGGAACGAGCGCGAGGTGAAGTCGCCGACCAGCGCCGTAGTGGAAGCGATGGACATTCGCCCCGGCGATCTGCTTCCCGCCAACAGCACGGTCGCGAAACTGCTCGAGAGCGATCAGCTCTTTGTTGTTGTCTATGTCCCGCAGAGCCTCATTGGACGTGTTCACCTCGGTCAGAAGGCGGAAGTGCGAGTCGATGCGTTCGACAAACCATTCCACGCCAAAGTGGAACAGATTCGCCAGCAGGCGGAATTCCTTCCGCGCAACGTCCAGACGAAAGACGAGCGTGAGCATCAGGTTATAGGCGTGAAGCTGCGCGTTGAGAATCCCGAGTCGCGTCTGCGCGCGGGAATCAACGCGGATGTGAAGTTTCTGGAGACGAAGTGATGGCGGCAATCATCGCGGATAATCTCGCTCGGAAATTCGGAGAATTTACCGCTGTCGATGGCGTCAGCTTTGAGGTGCAGCAAGGCGAGGTCTTCGGCTTTCTCGGTCCCAATGGCAGCGGCAAGACCACGGTTATCAAGATGCTGACCGGGATTCTTCCACTCACTTCAGGTCGCGGCGTAGTGGACGGAATCGATGTCTCCGTCGATCCGGATGGAGTCAAGCAGCGCATCGGCTACATGAGCCAGAAGTTCTCTTTATATGACGATCTCACCGTGCTCGAAAACTTGCGTTTCTACGCTCAGATTTACGGGTTGAAGGGAAAAGAAGCCGAGCAGAAGATCGAGCAGACCATGCACCAAAACGCCATTGAGCTGTACAAGGATCGTTCTGCTGGGAAGCTGTCCGGAGGATGGAAGCAGCGACTCGCGCTGAGTTGCGCCATGATGCACGGGCCCAAGATTCTTTATCTTGACGAACCTACTGCTGGAATCGACCCCGTCGCCAGGCGCAAGCTTTGGGATTTGTTGTTCGAGCTGAGCGGGCAGGGCATCACGTTCTTCGTCACGACGCATTACATGGACGAAGCCGAACGATGCTCGCATCTGGCCTACATTTACTACGGCAAGCTCATCGCCGATGGTACGCCAGATACGCTGCGCGAAATTCCCGAGGTTTCTCCGCCGGGCACACAGCGTTTCGAAATCACTACTAAAGACGTGACCACCGCGCTTCGGCGCGCACGCACCTTGCCATTCATGCACAGCGCCACCATCTTCGGGCGCTCGATTCATGCATTAATGCAAGACACCATCACGCAATCTGAACTGCAACGAGAACTCGAGAGCGTGGGCGTTCATGCCGATGAAATTCGGCCGCTGATGCCGGACTTGGAAGACGTGTTCGTTGAGCTGACCTATCGCAAGCAAGCAGAGATGGAGGACAGCAGCAAGTTTGCAACTCCGTAGTGACGAAGCATGCTTCGTCTAAATCGATGTTCAACGACGGTGAACAGAGACCTTTGTATGAGTTCTGCACTAGAAGCAACAAAACCAATTCCTGACATGGAAACCCGCGTCGCATGGAGCAATAATCCCTTTCGCGGATTTCGCGCCATCTTCTATAAGGAATCGCTGCACCTGCGTCGCGACTCGATGGCAATTATGTTCGCGCTCCTGATTCCCATTGTGGAAATGATCATCCTGGGCGCAGCCATCGACACCAACGTCCGACAGGTGAAAACCGTTGTCTTCGATCAGAGCGGGCTCATGGAACACGCCGGCGACGTCGAAGGCAGCCAGAGCAGCCGGGCTCTGCTTGATAGGTTCCGCAGCTCGGATACATTCAATATTTACAAGTATGCCCACTCCGACGCGGAACTCAATCACGAGATGGTCGCGGGCAAGGCCAAAGTGGGAATCAAAATTCCCTATGACTTCGATCGTCAACTTCTGCGCGGCGGCACAGCACAAGTGTTGGTCCTGGTCGATGGCTCGGATTCGTCAGTCGCTGGTCAAACGCT
>DATEMI010000192.1:0-3797 GCA_035275665.1 Terriglobales bacterium
GGTTCCCAATCCGGTGGCCGCAACCGGAGAATTATTACTAAGAGTCAGAATGGTTGGGTTCTGCGGAAGCGATCTGAACTCATTTTGCGGACGAAATCCACTCGTCACCTTTCCGCGGATCCCTGGGCATGAAGTGTCGGCCACGGTCATCGAGGGGGATAGCTCGCTGCCTGCTGGAACAGATGTAGCTCTTTCTCCATATACGAATTGCGGCCAGTGCGCTTCGTGCCGGAGGGGACGTTCGAATGCGTGCCAGTTCAATCAAACTCTCGGCGTGCAACGGGATGGTGCGCTCGCAGAGTTCGTCGCGATGCCCAGAGAGAAGTTGTATCCGGCGAAGCTCACGAGGAAAGAGTTGTGCCTGGTCGAACCACTGACGGTGGGATTTCATGCTGTGGCGCGCGGCAGAATAAAAGCAGACGACACCGTCGCCATCTTGGGGTGCGGCGGCGTGGGATTGGGCGCGGTGGCTGCTTCGAACACACGCGGCGCTCGCACGATTTGTGTTGATATGGATGATGAGAAGCTCGCCGTGGCCCGAGCGGCGGGTGGTTCTGATGTGATCAACACCGCAAAGGAATCGTTACACGATCGCCTGCAAGAACAGACGGAAGGTCGCGGCCCGGATGTGGTGATCGAAGCAATCGGAACACCGCAAACGTTTCGAGCCGCCGTTGAAGAAGTCGCCTTCACCGGAAGAGTGGTGTACATCGGCTATGCCAAAGAACCGGTAAGCTACGAGACAAGACTCTTCGTACAAAAAGAGCTGGACATTCTCGGTTCGCGAAACGCGCTGCCGGAAGATTTTCGTGCAGTAATCCATCTTCTCGAGAGGAAACAGTTTCCTGTCGATCAGGCTGTGAGTTTGGTGGTGCCGTTCGAAGAGGCGGCGAATGCCCTGCGGTCGTGGAGCGAGAACCCAGCAAGCTACAAGAAGATCATGGTCTCCGTGGATTGATGGCAACAGAACTGTATTCCCAGCTGCAGGAAAGAGGAATCATGCTTCCCCATCGTTCGCTGTTGACGATTGCACTTGGTGGATTTTTGCTCGCGCTCTTAGCACTTCCTGGAGCACAGGCCCAGAGCGCGACCGCTCCAACGGCTTCTATCGACCCGGAAGCGCTTGACGCAATCTGGCAGAAGGCTAGCAGCAAATACGACGGCCAACGGGCCGCACTGCTGAAACAGGTCGATGCCGCCGGGCATCACGGACCCTTTCGTCCTGATTGGGAATCGCTGGAGAAATATGAGGCCCCCGAATGGTACAAGGACGCGAAATTCGGCATCTTTATCCATTGGGGCGTGTATTCGGTTCCGGCGTTTGGAAGTGAGTGGTATCCCCGAAACATGTACAGCGTGGGTTCCGACGAGTACAAGCACCACCTTGCAACGTACGGCATGCAGGACAAGTTCGGATACAAGGACTTCATTCCGATGTTCAAGGCCGCGGATTTCAATGCTGCTGCCTGGGCGCAGTTGTTCCAAAAATCAGGCGCCAAATATGTGGTACCGGTGGCGGAGCATCACGACGGCTTCGCGATGTATGACAGCGGAATCAGCGACTGGACCGCCGCGAAGATGGGACCGCATCGCGACATCATTGGCGAGTTGGCCGGGGCGGTGCGAGCGCAAAGTTTGCATTTTGGAGTGTCGTCACATCGTGTGGAGCACAATTTCTTCCTCGGAGTGGGCCGAAATATTCCATCCGACGTGAACGATCCGCAGTACGCTGCACTGTATGGCCCTGCACATCCATGGCTTGCGGCGCCCTCAGGCACTCCGGTAAGTAACGACTTCACTTACGTCTCGACGGCATGGGCGGACGATTGGCTTGCGCGAGGCACGGAGCTCGTCGAGAAATACCACCCGGACATCGTGTACTTCGATTGGTGGATCGGCCAGCCTTCGATCCGGCCGAATCTCACGCGCTTCGCTGCGTACTACTACAACCGTGCGCTGGAATATGGGGATCACGTCGGAGTCATCAACTACAAGGACTACGCGATGCAGGGACACGCCGCTGTGCTCGACCTGGAGCGGGGACAGCTTGGCGAGATTCGTCCCTTCGCCTGGCAGACGGACACGTCCATAAGCAACAAATCCTGGGGATACATTAAGGACGACACGTTCAAATCGCCCGAATTCGTCGTACACCAGTTGATTGACATCGTCAGTAAGAACGGAAACTTGTTGCTGAATGTCGGACCGAAATCCGATGGCACGATTCCAGACGAAGTTCAGAAAGTGCTGCTGGACGTTGGCGCTTGGCTGCAAGTAAATGGCGAAGCCATCTACGGGACGCGAGCGTGGAGGGTCTACGGCGAAGGACCAACCAAAGTCGCAGCCGGCTCGTTCCACGACACCGACACGGCGCATTACACGCCCGAGGATTTTCGGTTTACGACCAAGGGTGGAGCGCTTTATGTAATCGGACTCGGCTGGCCGGCGAATGCGCAAGCCGTGATCCACGCTCTCGCGCAGGCCACGGGCAGTGAGCACGTGCAATCCGTTACCCTGCTTGGTAGCGATGCGAAATTACAGTTTGAGCAAGATCGTGACGGCTTACACGTTCGACTTCCCGCGCAAGCTCCCACGAAATACGCCTATGCAGTTCGCATCACATTCGGGCCGGCGTCACACTAATTCCGGCTAGCTTCTTCGACTTCCGGCGATATGGAGCGTTGGGCAAAAGCCAAAGGGACGCTTCGCGCGCTGGGCTAAAGCCCAGAGTCTACAATAAAATATTTTTTCGCTGCTACGCGGGAGCTAAAGCTCCCGCCTGCTAAGGAAGAAGCGCAATAGTTGGGTCCTCCGTCGCTTCGCGAGTCGGGCCTAAAGGCCTGACCTGCAAACCATACGGCACTTGGGAAGAGAGATTCCTCCGCTTCGAGATGCGCAAGAGCGCATCTCGAGCGTCGGAATGACAATTTTTGCGGTACGGTACGCGGGGGCTGAAGCCCCCGCCTCCTAAAGAAAATGGAGAGTCGGGCATTTCGCCGGCCTTCCCGATCAGAATCGGGACAGGTTCCAGGCCGGCTCCTTCGACTAAAGGTCGGGGGCTTCCACCACGTCGGACGTCGGAACGTCAGAAGGTCGAAACGTCGAAACGTCGAAACGTCGAAACGTCGGAACGTCGGAACGTCGGAACGTCGGAACGTCAAGAGAAGAGAGATTCTTCGCTGCGCTCAGAATGACAGGGAGGCGCGGAGGGAAAAGCAGGTCCCTCGCCTTCGCTCGGGATGACAACGCCTCAAGGGGCTTCGCGCTCGGAGCACAGGCTGAAGCCTATGCCACTAGGAAGGGAGCCATTTCAGAAAGACTGCCGCTAGAGGCGGAAGCGTCAGGAGAATGCTTTGTTGGCGGCCCATGAGGGGGATTGGGGCGGACTGAACGCCGCCCATGTTGCCGACGTTGGAGCCTCCGTAGATGGAGGCGTCGGTGTTGAGCGCTTCGGAGTAGAAGCCGGCTTGGGGGACACCGATGCGATAGCCCTCGCGAACGACCGGAGTTGCGTTGAGAACGACGACGAGAATGTCTTCGGGTTTTTTGGCGCGGCGAATGAAGGAGAAGACGCTATTGTCGGCATCATTGCAGTCGAGCCAGTCAAAGCCGCGCCAGTCGAAATCGACTTCGTGGAGAGCAGGCTCGGCGGCGTAGAGCTTGTTGAGGTCGCGAATGAGCCGCTGCATGCCTTGGTGCGGCTCAAATTGCAGGAGATGCCATTCGAGGCTGCGCGCTTCGCTGAATTCGGCGCGCTGCGCGAATTCTTGTCCCATGAAGAGCAGCTTCTTGCCGGG
>DATEMI010000193.1:0-4085 GCA_035275665.1 Terriglobales bacterium
GATAAACAGCTCCTGCTTTCACCCCTGGTAACCTGGCATGGAGCAGCCGGTTTGTTAACAAGACTGGGGCCTGGGTGTTCTCCAGCATGAAGGCTAACCGCTCCGGTGGATAATTCGGATCCATGGGTACGTAAGCCCCGCCCGCTTTGAGGATCCCTAATATACCAACAATCAACTCCGGTGAACGCTCCAGACAAATGGCCACCATTGTCTCGGGTCCAACACCGAAATCTTGTAGGTGACGCGCCAATTGATTAGATCGCTCATTTAATGCTCGATAGCTCAGCTCCCGATCTTCGTAGACCAGGGCGACGGCATCCGGGTTGCGCTCGGCCTGCTCGGCAAAGAGCTCGTGGACGCACCGGTCCTTGGGATAGTCGACCGCAGTTTGGTTCCACTGAAACAAAATCTTATCACGCTCCTCTGCGTCCATCATTCCCAGTTTGGACAGCGGCTGATTTGGATCGGCGATGATGCTGGTCAGCAGGGCACGGAGACATTCGAGCCACCGAGTGACCGTCGTTTCATCGAAAAGATCGCGGTTGAAATCGCATTGAAACTCTAGACCGCCGGGCACTTCGGCTATGTTTAGGTACAACTCATACATCGCCGTATCCGTTGGTCCACGATAGGGATACCCAATCGTCGGAAGATCGATGTCGAGGCCTTTTACACTTCTGCGGAACTCGCCTGTTTCATAATTGAACAGAATCGAGAAGAGCGGTGATCGGGACGGATCGCGCGGCAGGTTCAGAGCGTTGATAATATTTCCGAAGAAGTATTCCTGATGTTCGGAAGCTTTAACAATTCGAGTTTTTACCTGCTTCAGATAGTCCGAGAATTGCAGGTCGGGATCGATCTTGCTGCGCAAGGGAACGACGTTGGTCGAATTAGCAAAGAGGAAATCGCCGCCTTCATGATCGCGCACAGCGCTGGCAAAAGCGACAGCGATCGCCAAATCGTTCTGGTGCGAGATCCGGTGGAGTAAGGTATTGAATGCTGCAAAGAGCATCATGAACATCGAACAACGGTGTGATGCCCCGACCTGTTGAATCTGGTCTCGGGTCCTCGTGTCGATCGTCATAATCGCGCGGCCACCATTGAATGTAACCAGCGGCGGCCGCGGGTGATCCGTAGGTAGTTCAAGGGGGGCCGGCGTATCCGCAAATTCTGCGAGCCAGAAACTTTCATCCTCCGGCGTGCTGAGTTCAGGCCGGATGCGAGCAAAGTCGCTGAGCTGCATCGCTGGCGGCAGATTGCTCTCGTCACCGTAGATTTTGAAGAGCTCGTCCAGGAAAATCCAATAGGAAGGACCGTTCCCCAGAATGTGGTGAAAGGTGAATGTGAGAAAGTGATATTGCTGGGAGAGCTTCACCGCCAGCGGCCGAACCATCGGAGCAACCGCCCAGTCGAACAGCTGAGACTCGGATTCTTTGAGCAGCCTTCGCGTCTCGGTCTCTGCTTGTTCGAAGGGCAGATGGCTCAGATCGACCAGCGGAATTGCTATCTTGGCCGAAGGCAGCGTGATTTGAGTTTCTCCGTCTTCGGCAATATGGGTGCGTAGCGCTTCGTGACGATCAACTAGCGCCTGCAGTGAGCGCTCCATTTGGGTGTGGTCATACGGGCCGCGCATCGCCAGCGTCGTCGATTCGTTGTACGTCTTCGAAGCGACAGGGTCTATCATCGACAGATACCACAAGCCGCGCTGCGCTTGAGTCATCGAAGTAATGCAGGGAGACGTTTCCACCTCGTGTTGGTAGGGTTCGCCCCGCACCAATTTAAGGGCGCTACCGGCTAGTCGGGACCCATGAGCCTCAAATTGGTGCGGGGCGACCTGAACCCGAGACGCGCCCTCAACGCGCCTCTTCAGTTCCAAGAGCTGCGGTAACGCTTGCAACGCTGTTTCTTGCGCGACCCCGAAATCGACAAAGCAACCAATTTCATTGACGCCGATTTGGCGGAGATGCTCCACAACCTGCTGGCAAGTTTCAGGCGAACCGATCAATGACTTGCCCTTTACATAGTCTTGATAAGCGCGTTCGAGCATGAACTCGATGTCTTCAGCGTCGACTTCGACCGGACCGTTAGTGCTTTCCAGGCGCTTTTGGCTGTTGTCCAGGAACGAGCGCAAATAGTTTTTCAACGGCGCCTTCGCCATTTCTCGAGCAGACTCCGTATCGGCGGCCACGAAGGTATGGAGCAGAATTGTGACCTGTGCCTTCGCGGGGTCGTGACCGTGCGATATCCAAGCGTCGTGGTAGAGACCGATCTTCTCTGCGAGTTCGTCCACCGATTGATTCATGAGGTAGCCGAGGACGCCCACCCCGAGTTGTCCAGCCTTCACATATGATTCCTTGTGAATACAGGTGAGCCAGACCGGGAGCTCCGGCTGTTTCGGCTGCGGGAAAATCCGGAACGTGAAATCGGTTCCTGTGCCGGCGCGGCGCGTCACTTCGCCACCTCGCCAAAGCTTTTGAACCACCTCAAGATTCTCGAGACTCAATTCGCGTCGACGATCAAACGCCTCGGGAGCGAAGATGAAATCGTTCGGATGCCAGCTCGAAGCAACCGAGATCCCAACCCGACCTCCGGACAGGTTGTCGACCAATGACCATTCTTCGGCAACTCTCACCGGATGATGCAAAGGCAGCACAACGCTGCCGCCATGCAGCCGCAGACGCTTGGTTTCACGAGCTAACGCCGCCGCCATGACTGCTGGATTGGGGGAGTATCCTCCAATTGAATGAAAATGACGTTCGGGCAGCCAGATAGCGTGGAACCCATTCTCATCACCGAACTTCGCAGCCTTTAGAATCAGGTCGTATTTTTCAGCTGCGTATTCCGCAGAATAGTTCCCAAAGAAGTAGAGCGAAAATTGAATCGGCCTCTGTGGGACAGATTTTGTGGACCGCGCATCGGTAGGGCTGAGCTTTAGCTCAGCCTCGTGCGTGTGGCGGCCCCAAGAGTCCGGCCGTGGCCGGATAAAGCTCAGCCCTACCGGCGCCGCTGGGCCTCCAGGCAAAAAGCCTGCCTCCTGCATTTCAATAATGCTTTCTTTGAAGGCCCCCAGAATTTTTTCCAGATCTGCGTCGGTGTGGGCTGTCGAGAGAAACCAGATCCGGCCTTCCCAGATGTGGATTCCTTTTTCCCGAAGGTAGAAAAATAGAAGACTGCCCCAGCGGGTCGATTCAGTGAAATGTGGGTAGAAGAACGAAGAGAATTGCCCAAAGTGTAGTGGTACGCCGCGTTCGATGAGAAATTGATTCAAACTCCGGACAAATTCTTTTGTTCTGGCGTTGAGGCGATTTTGCAGCTCTGGCCCTTGCTCTTTAAGATAGTTGAGGACCGCCCAGGAAGCGGCCATCGCTAATGGATGGCGGACATAGGTCCCGGCAAAGAAAGTGACGCCTACTTCCGGAAACGAGTCATCGCCGTACCGCCATTGGCCGCCATCGAGAGCATCCATGAATTGTGCGGTGCCCGCGACCGCTCCAATTGGCATACCGCCGCCGATGATCTTTCCATAGGTCGCGATATCAGCTCGCACATCGAAGAGCGCTTGCGCGCCGCCAGGATGGCAGCGAAAACCGGTGATAACTTCATCCATCACCAGGGCAGTTCCGGCCTCTTGGGTGATGCGTCTGGCTTCCTTCACGAAGTCGCGCGGTTGCAGGTCCGGATGGCGCCCTTGAACTGGCTCTATTAACAATGCTGCGAGCTCGTGCGCTTGTGCTTTGAGAATCTCAACAGACTCGGGCGACCCGTAATCCAGCACCAGAACATCGCTGACAATGTGCTCAGGAATTCCCGGTGCGACTGGAATTGTTTGGCGTACTCCGTCGATCACATTGGCTCGGACCAATACTTCATCACAAAGACCGTGAAAACCGCCGGTGGTCGCGATCCGGGTCCGTCCGGTCACAGTGCGCGCCATCCGAATCGCCGCCAGAACCGCCTCAGAGCCTGTATTACAGAAGGCAACCCGTTCCATTCCTGTGAACTCACAGATCAGCTTTGCGACCTTGCCGGCTAGAGGCGTCGAAGGACCGACCTCCATGCCACGAGTTAGCTGCTCAGCGATCGCA
>DATEMI010000194.1:0-12237 GCA_035275665.1 Terriglobales bacterium
ACGAGGGTGCCATCTGCCTTCAGAGCTTGCACTAACCCGGATGGCTGCACGATAAACAGGTCGGCCAGGCTTGAGGGCGCTGGCATCGCCTGCACGCTGAAACCTGAGCCATTCCCATTTGCGGAACTGGGCGCTGACCACATCACGGTACCGTGTGGAAATGTAATCCCGTCGTAGACTGTGACATCGGTGGTTGCCGTGTCAGCCGCAATCGTCACCTGACCGGCGGCTTTGGCAGTGAGAATTGGCGGTCCGGTAGGGTCATCCGGATCGGAACTGAAATCCGCGATGGTTGGATCGCTACTGCTCCAGCTCGAAGCTGTCGTGGTCCTGCCGGCGGAGTCAGCGACCTGAAATTTGCGTATATCCCCAATGAGCATACTCACCTTTGCCGGCAGGATCGTTGCCGGGGGGCCAGGACTACCGGCATTGGTGACCGTGAAGTTCACTCCATTGCTGGAAGCGTCGTCCGTGTTGACGATGACAGGACCAGAGGTGGCTCCGGGTGGAACCGCAACTTCAATCGCCGTATCACTCCAACTCACTACCTGAGCGGGTACCCCGTTGAAGAGAACAGTTCCCGGATTGGTTCCGAAATTGGAACCGTTGATCCAAATCAGAGTGCCCGTCATATCAGCCGTATGAGAAACGCTTGCTATCGCGGGAAATGGACGAGGCGCGCCGTTAACAGTGATCGCCTGCAACGTGACGTTCCCGTAGTCGTAGTTGTTCAGCAACGTATAGCGAACGATCAGCTTCTGGCCTTCTGACGCCGCGTGGTATGTCAGGCTATAGACCTGATTCTTGACGTTCGTGGCTCCGCTGTCGGTTGAGGTATCGACGAACGGAACGGCGCTGCCGTCGCTCAGATATGCTTCGAGCTCGCCTTGCGCGCGATAGGCTCCGAGGTAGATGTTGACCGTTCGTTCGGTTGTGCCCGCGTCAATGGAAAATTCGAATCCCGATCCCGGATTGGGAAGGAAGATGCCGCACGTTACCGGTCCGACTTGATTGTTCCCGTCTTCGGCGGTGTAGGTGACGAGGTTGTCGTCGTAGAAGTACGAATAAGCCCAATCGATGAGGGACACGCCGCCTATCGACGGCTCTGCCGTGGTGTGGATCAGTGGAGCAACGTTGGCTTTGCGATCGACATCGACATTGGGGTCTCTGCCCAGCAGAATCCAGTCGGCGGTGCCCTGCTGGGTGAGATCGACTGTGTTTGGCGGAGCGGCGATGGTTGCGGCCAGCTCGCCTCCGCTTCCGACTACGTGAATCGGGACGGGATCGGAAGTTTGCGTCAGATTGTTCGAATCGAGAGCCTGTGCCGTGAGCTGATAGTTTCCGGCAACAAGTCCGCTCACATCGAAGTTGAATGGCGGACTCGTTAAGGTGAGCAGCGAATTTCCATCCTGCAGCAGAGATACGCTGTCAAGGGTCGCGCCCACTTGCGAGGCGCTGGCGCTGGCGGTGAACATCGCCGGAGCCGTGAACGCCTGTCCCGGAGTGGGCTGCGTGATAGCGACACTCGGGTGCTTGGGCGTGAGCACCGCCGCTTCGATCGTGACCTCACCCCACTCGAGTTGATCGAGCGTGTAGGTGACGGTGAGCGTCTGGCCGGGCGATCCGGCCTGGAAGTCGATGATATAAGTCGCGGCTGCCGCGCCGTCGGTCACAAGTGAGGTATCGACGTATGCGGAGGCGGACGCGTCGCTCAGATGAGCTTCGAGCCGCGCGGTTGCTCCTTCGATGCCGACATAGAGCTTCAACGTCTTCGGAGTTCTGTCGGCGGGTACGGTGAACTGATATCCCTCTCCGGTGTTGAAGACCATGAGACCGGCGCAGGCAATGGGAACGCTGGGATTCTGATCGCCGTTGTTCCAGGTGAACTCGTCGAAGCAGTTTTGATCCTGCGTCGGCACATCGGGTCCAACCACGCTCAGGCTGCCGATGATGCCCGCTCCGCTCTTGCGATCCACGCTCGTGTTCGACGACAGTCCCCAATAAGTCCAGTCGAGAATTTCGGGATCGCTGAGATTCACCGGCTGGAAATCCGGCTGCGGGTAGTTCCAGGGCGTCATAATCATGCGCCCGGAGAGATATCCGGCAGATTGAGCAGATAGCTGGGACGCAAGTGCCAGAACGGCACTAAGACACACGATTAGTAGACGCACACGACGAGCGTTCAAGCCGGCCTCCAGCGCTGTGCAACCGAGCGGAACCGGCTTTGTGCGATGCCAGAGGCGATCGCGACCTAGCATGTTCCCGTTTCAGGATTACTCAGCAATTCGGGAATGGGAGGTATATATACGGCTATTACGTAATCAGGTCAAGGAAATTATTCCTCAGAGCCTCTAGAGGCTGTGGAAAACGAAGATTAAATCGCTTCCCGAAACAGAACTACTCACTTTTTGAAGCAGAGTGTACAAAAATCGTACACAAGTTAGAGATCGATCCCAACCGACGTTCATCTCGAACCGCGTCATGACCTGTGCCCGTTCAGTTGTCCTTCAGTCGTCCCCGACGCCGACTTTGATCAGTGGCGTGGCGCCGGAGCTGGAACCCAAGGAATTTGCAGTCGAGTGGATTGAAGTGTGGAACTCACACAATCTCGAGGCCATGCTTTCGCATTATGACGACGATGTCGTTCTGACGTCTTCCATGGAGGCCACGATATTGAATCTTCCATCTGGGACTGTCGAAGGCAAGGTTGCTCTGCGCGATTATTTCAAGCGCGGACTCGAAGTCTATGCCAACCTCAGTTTTGAACTGGTGGATGTCATGCGCGGCCTTTGCAGCATCGTAATCTGCTACAGGAATCAGAAAAGTACAAGGGCGGCAGAGTTCATGGAGTTGACCGCGAACGAAAAAATCATCCGAGTCGTCGCTCACTGCAGCACATAAGCCAAGTACCGCTTCTCCACATCAGCGCGATTCGTGTGCAACGATCAAACGATCAATGGAGAAGCCCGAATACACCAACTCCGTTGGTCGTCCCTACATACACCTTGCCATTTGCTATCGTTGGCACGATGAATTTGTTGCCGGTCCCAAAGTGATCGCGGCTGTTTGCCGCTTGATTGCTGTTGTAGAGCTCGGTGCCGAGATTTGCGGCATCGTAGGCGTGGAGCACGGCTGTGCTCCCGTTCTCGGCGGCCCAGACGATACCATTGGCGTTTCCATTCGCAGAAACTGACGGCGTTGTTCCCGGAAACGGAAACGAGTTGCCACTTTGCGAAGTAGGATTCGTACTGAGCTTTGCATTGAAGACTGAGAATGCTTTCAACCTGTCGCTTACTCCGCCGAAGAAGACCGTGTTATTGAAAAATGCAGGCGCGCCGAATTCCGCGCCGATTGCGCTGGTCAGTTGCTGGTAGATGTTGTTGGTCGTGGGATTGAACTTGCCCATGTTGTCGCGATCGACAACATAAATATTTCCATCTTTTCCCGCGCCGACAGCAAGATGCCTCACCACGCCGGAGCCATCGGTCACGTCGGGGATCAGCATGGCGCCGCCCGAGCCCAGGTCGGTATCGCTGCTCGATTCACTGGCGGTGTTGAATAGCGCGAAGTAGTCGGCGACGGCGAGCCGATTGTTCACAGTCGAGAATTTGAGAAATGCGTTCCCGAAATCGTTTTCTGCTGGAAAGCCATTCGCGTTGAGCGTGCTATCGAAGGTACCGTTTGCCGCGAGCTGATAGATGTTGCCGGCGGCGTCGGCAGCAGGCGCCGCACCGCTGTTCCAGAATGACGCTTCGCTGCCATTGGGAACGATGTTGATGACCGTCGTCTGCGATAGCGTGCTTTGATCGTAGGCGATGATCCACCCTGTATACGGACCGACGTCGCAGTGCGAGGACCAGCTGGTGTAAACGACGCCATTCAGCAGAAGCAGTCCCGGGCGCTCTTTGTACGCTCCCGGGTCGAAGATTACGGAGCCTCCACTGCTGTTCGCTCCCGTTCCGGGAAAAGTAGCATGGACATCCTGCGGACTGCCGGATTCTTCCGCGCCGGTTGCGAGATTCAGCGCGTGCAGCCGCTGAAAGTATGTCGGCGTGGAGTTCTTGCTCATTGCGACTACATACACCGTGCCGTTTGGACCGGCATTGCGATCGATCACCGGAGTAGCCGTGACTCCGATCTCGGGCGAGACCTGGCCGCAATTAAATCGATCTTCCGACGTGGTCTCTCCGGTTTTCAACATCGAAACCTGCCAGAGTTTTGTGCCGGTGTCTGCGTCGAACGCGTAGACACTGTCATGCTCAGTCGCTACCACGAGTACATTGTGAGTCGCTCCGGCAATCGCGACATTCGATGCGTAAAGCGGCTGCGCGTCGACTTTGCCGTCTACTAAGATGACGAACAGTTTCCCGAAATTGGACGCATTCACATTTGCGGGCGCGAGAAGAGTTTCCCGAAGATTTTGACCTGTGCGTGCGAGATCGTTGTGGTAAGTCAGTACGTCTGCCGTCGTGGACGGCGGAGGTGCAGTCGCGCTGACGGTGAGAGTGGTCGTACCGCTGATCGTCCCAGATACGGCTTTGATCGTGGTGGTCCCGGCGGCCACTCCGGTGGCTACTCCCGAGGAACTGATCGTCGCAACACTTGGGCTCGACGAGAACCACGTAGCCGTGCTCGTAAGATTCTGCGTGGTGTTGTCGCTGAGAGCTCCGGTGGCGGTGAATGGTTGCGCTGCGCCGATCTGAATTGTAGGCGCGCTCGGACTTAGCGAGATCGAGACTAAAGTCGGAGTCGAACCGCCTCCGCCGTTGGACGAAGACGAAGAGGACTTACCGCTGCAAGCAATGAACGCAGCGAACAACGCGATGACAAACAACCGGGGGAGTCTCACGCTCACAAGAAGTTCATCATAACGGAGAGGGGTCACAGCGACATCCTGACATCCAAGAAAGGAACCCAGATTGCTCGTCGAGAGAGCATACGCGCAAAATGACGGCTTTTATTTTCGCTTGACTTTCGCCCGGTTTCGGGATAGCACAGAGATAGGTGGTAAGTAGAGTTGGTAAGCATGAAGTTACAGAGTTTTCACACAGGTATATCTTCCCGGCTTCAATCTGCGGCGGATGCGGCCCATTCAGCGTCTTTTCGGTCTCCAGCCGGGGTGAGGCCGCTAAGAGTGGCGTTATCCCGTGGAAATTCGGGGGTAACGCCGTGGAAATTTCGGGGTAACCCCGTGGAAATCTCGGCGTTACCCCGTGGAAATCTCGGCGTTACCCCAGCCGTCAGACTGGGTGAGCGTTCGCCGAAGTCTCCTATTGTCAGATGGATGCAGTGATTTTTATTTCAAAGTGACAGCGAAGCAAGGACATTTCAAGCTCTCCCTGATAAGAGCAGTGAAATCGGCGAGAACGATGAATGGAACTTAAAAGGTCGCTTTGTGACTGCTGAACGGGAGGACCAGGCAATCTGTCGAGCGGTCATCTGATCGTCGGACTGGGCGAGGCGCTTTGGGACATGCTCCCTACGGGAAAGCATCTGGGCGGTGCGCCATTGAACTTCGCGTACATCGCTTCCCTCCTTGAAGACCGCGCCGTGATTGCTACTCGCGTGGGCGAGGATGCCCTTGGGCGGGAGATTCGCACCGACTTGAACTCGCGCAACGTGGACACGAGCGCAATTCAGAGTGACGCAAAGCTCCCTACAGGTACGGTCGAGGTTCAGTTCCACAATGGGCAGCCGGAGTACGAGATTCGAAAGCCCGTCGCCTGGGACGCTCTGGAGTGGTCTTCCGCCTGGCAGCGTCTGGCTCGACGATGCGACGCCGTTTGCTTTGGCACTCTGGCGCAGCGCTCGGCGGAATCTCGTTCCACCATTCTGCGGTTCCTCGAGCGTACGCGAGCGTCGTGCCTGAGAGTGTTCGACATTAATCTGCGCAAGCCTTTCTACTCGCGGACGGTGATCGAAACTGCTCTGCCTTTCGCCACCGTTCTGAAGATGAATCATGTCGAACTGCCGCAAGTCGCGGAGATGTTTGCGATTTCCGGCCAATCTGCAGCGGAGTTGATGTTGGCAATGCCGCGGAAACTTGGCGTGAAATTGCTCTTGGTCACGCGCGGCGAGCATGGCGCTGCGGCCAGCGATGGTTCACGCGTGATCGAGCATCCTGGCTTTGCCGTGAAAGTCCGCGACACGATCGGAGCCGGGGACGCGTTTAGCGCTGCAGCGACTCATTGTCTGATCCGGGGCGTGGACCTGGAGCAGACGCTCGCTTTTGCCAATCGCTGGGCATCGTGGGTGGCCTCGCAGGCTGGCGGCATGCCCGTATTGAACGAGGAGGGAAGAAAAGCGATGACTTCGGGCTAACTTTTCAGGCGGATCGATGATGCCGAATCGGGAAAGATTTCGACGTGTTTGTCAACGTCGATCTCCTCATTTGGAACTGCCGGCTGGTAAAGATATTACGCATAACACTCGCGGTGCGATGCGTACGTCACCAGGCGTTTTGCACACGAACTCTCCGTCGGCATATACATTTGCGGGAGGATTGCTCTGAATGTGCACCCTGGCGACTCGCATAAAGTGAACTTCCGGCAAAGCGAGATGCGCGCCGCGCAACAGCTCGAAGGCTGCGCGCGCCAGCCTCGGCTGGGTCATGGCCTCGGCAAGAATGCAGTCGAATTGGGCATCATCGAGTCGTGCATCTGGAGCGATAAGAAGGCCTCCGCCGAATGACGGAGTATTGGCCGTTGTAAACAAGCATGCAGCCTGCTCGATTGTCCTAGCCTCGTTCCCGTTTCGGGTTGTAACCGTTAGTTCCAGTTTGGGATTTGTGAATACGGCATTCATCGCCGCCATCAGGTATCCGCCACGACCGCGCAGCCATCGCGGCATGCGGTTCGCGATCTGGCCTGCGGCGGCATCGAGACCAACTCCTGCTGTGCAGCAGAAAGGCGTTTCTTTACCCATGGAATCCGTGATGATGCCGATGTCGATGTGCCGGAATGCGGCATTGCCGCGGACGAAATCGCGAGCAAGACTTACCGCATCAGCAACCGAACGGATTGCAAGAGCGCGCGCCAGATCGTTGCCGCTTCCACAGGGCACGATGAGCACAGGCTTTTCGGATCGTACCAATTCGGGAAGGAAACGGTGAATGGTGCCGTCGCCTCCTAGAATGATGAAGAGATCCACATCACCCGCGCACGCGCATTGCTCGGAAGCATGGATGATGAGTCCAGTAGAACGCAGCCGTCGAAGGTCGCTGTCGCGGGCACCCGGACCGAGAATTGCGTGCGCGAGCATTGTCCTACTGTGAACAAAACACAACCGGATCGGGGCGCCCGGCTCAGCGTTTGTTGGGCGACAAAAAACCCGGATTCACTGAACCCGGGTTCTTGGTGATGAATGTGTTCTTCAGATCACTGCGTGCCGCCTGATTTTGGCTGATCGAGGACGATGCCGCCTGGGCCTTGCTGCTTCTCGGCTTTGGCTTTCTTGGTTTCCATTGTCTTCTTTACCCAATCGTCGGCTGTGGCCAGATCTTGCTTGCGCGCTTCGGGATCGCCGCACTCCAGATCGGCCTTTTCACGAAACAGCAGGTTCAGGTAAGCCATGGCATCGTCGTAGTCTTTGCGCAACTCAACGGCTTTGTTCAGATCGTCGATGCCTTCCTGCACTTCCTGCTGGTTCTTGGATTGGATATCGGCGCAGAGTTTTTTCTCTCTGATGGGCTCGTCGGCTTTGATGCCCGCTGCTGTCTTTGCGTCCATGCGCCGCTTGTAGGCCTCGGTCCAGTCGATGACCGCGACTGAGTAGTAGGCTTCAGGATCACTGGGATCGGACTGCAGGACCTTCTCGTGATATGTCTTGGCCTGCTCCAGATCCTGCAGCTTGTCTTCAGGCTTGCTTGCGCCGCTAGCCATATTGAAGTAGAGCGAAGCAATACCTTTCAGACTGTTGACGTCGTTCGGATTTTTCTCGAGAAGCTTTTTGAATTCGTCGATTGCCTGATTGCAGTTGCGCGTGTTCTCGGGAGTTTCGACACCGGGAACACACTGCTGAGCGTAAGCAGTTGCGAGATAAAGACCGGCCACGGAAAGGTTCGGATCGAGATTTACCGCATTTTTGAAGTGTTCAATAGCAGCGTCATACTGTGCGCCTCGATACGACTGGACGCCTTTGTTGAGCTGATCGCGCGCTCTGAGCTTGTCACATCCAATCCCGGTCAGTGACGAAAGCACGGCCAGCACTGCCAGGAAACGTACGCTTCTGTTCATGAAAGTTTTTCCTTGCCCTCGGAGGCAAATAGATAATGATGAAAGCTAGTGCATTGTACAGCAGCGCCGAATGGTATTCGGCAATCTGCACTCAGCGATCCGCCAAAAAGGCAACGTTCCGGTACTCGCTCAAAACCGAATGCCGAACGACGATTGCCGATTGCCTGTTTTACTGTCCCGCTTCGATCTTCGCCGTCATCAAACCGACTTTATCTACGCCGGATGCGTGCGCGATGTCGATCACCTGCGCGACATCGGAGAACGCCACTTCATCGTCGCCTCTGACAAACATGATGCGCTCTGCGCGGGTTTTGAAGATGTCGGTGAGTCGCGTCTGCAAGTCGTTCCAGGAAACATCGTCCTGGTTGATTTTCAAGCTCGGACGCTGCCCGGGAGCTCCTTGAACCACTGAGACAACGATGGTGCGATCGTTCGGCTCCTGCTGTTTTTGCTTGTCCTTCGGAGGTTGCGGAACCAGCGCGTCGAGACCGCGCGGCGTGAGCGGCGTGATGACCATGAAAATGATCAGCAGCACCAACAGCACGTCAATCAACGGAGTTACGTTTATGTTTGCGCTGGGGCCGCTACCCTGACCCCCCATTGACATTGCCATAAGTAAAAGTCCTCAATAAACGTTTCCGCCAAAGCGGCGGAGGCTGAGTGTTATTCGCCGCCTGAAGTGCCCTTAGGCTGTTCGGCCAACGGGCGCTTCTGCTCGGTGAGCAGGCCCAACTGATCGACCCCAGCCGAGCGAACATTGTCCACCACCGCGACCACTGTTCCGTACTTTGCGCGAGCGTCAGACTTCACGTATACCCGCTTATCGGTCTTGTTGGCCAGACGATCACGGACTTTATCGCCAAGCTGATCGGCGCCCAATTGGTCATTATTCAGGAAGACCTTGTTGTCGCGCGTGATGGCGATCAGGATCGCGTCTTCCTTATCCGCGTCCGGCATTTGCTCCGGATTGTTAGTCTTGGCCAATTCCACACTGTGGCCTTTCTGCAGCATGGGCGTGATGACCATAAAGATGATCAGCAGAACCAGCATCACGTCCACCATCGGCGTGACGTTGATGTCGGAGTTGACCTTCTTGCCTTCGTCTCTTTTTGCTAGAGCCATTTTGTTTGCCTATTCGGAGCGCCCACGGCGCCCGGAAAATCTCGAGGAAGACCTCGTCTGGTTACTACTCCCATATGTAAAGGTAGAGACGCGGCCTGCCGCGTCTCTACCAGATCGTCTGGAAGGAGGCTAACCCCTGCACTCACCGACGTCCGCTGCGCTTCAGGAAATAATCGATCAGCTCAGAGGACGAGTTATCCATCTCCACGTCGAAGGCCTCGACCTTGTTGGTGAAGTAGTTGAACATCATCACGGCCGGGATGGCGACGAACAATCCGACGGCGGTCGTCACCAGCGCTTCCGAAATACCGCCTGCTACCGCGCCCAGACCGGAGGTCTTCTGCGCCGAGATCTGGCGGAAGGCGTTGAGAATTCCGATCACGGTTCCGAACAGTCCGACGAAGGGAGCGGTGGAACCGATGGTCGCGAGACCGCCGAGTCCACGCTTCAGTTCTGCGTGAACGATAGCTTCGGCACGCTCGAGAGCGCGCTTGCTGGCTTCAATCTGCTCGCCGGGAATGTCGGCGGACTCGCCGTGCGCCTTGAACTCCTGCAGGCCGGCAGTGACGACTTTCGCCAGATGCGACTTCTTGTTGCGCTCGGCCACCCGGATGGCTTCGTCGATCTTGCCGTCGCGCAGCGCGCCGGCGACCTGCGGAGCAAAGGAACGCGACTGCTTGCGCGCCGCGTTGAAGGCGATGTAGCGATCGATCATCACGCCGATCGACCATGCCGACATGATGAAGAGAATGATCACGACGATGCGCGCCAGCCAAGCCATCTGCTTCCACAACGAGATCGGGTCCCACCCGACTTCGCCGGTGTCGGCTTGGAGCCACATGGCCAGGACAGGCAGCTTGTAATAGGCCACCGTTGCGAGAGTTGCCAGTTGAATCACTTGAGTTAGTCCTCCTCAGAACTATTCGTTTCAGTGCGACGATTGATTGTTGAACATCAACGACCGCAATTATTGCTTACAAAATTCGACTCCGGCCAGTCTTCAGATGTTCCCGCACGAAGGGGATCGCAAGCGGCATTCGCACCAGAAAAATCTTTCACTTAACCGAGTCGCTGACCAAGAACTCTCGATTCAAACATGCTCTGCGGCGGATGAGCAAAGCTGTGTCTGGTCGAGGGAAAAACAGAACAACACAGGGAGGGGCAGCTCTGCCCCTCCAACCATCAGAAGCTCACATCGTGCATTCGGGTTTTCCGAGGGAAAAAACCCGGCAGTTGGCAATCGGCAATCGGCGATGAATCTCTCCGTGCCTTTTCGCGGCTCTTCCCCATTGAGTGCTGGCCGAAAAGCCGATAGCCGACAGCCCCTTTATCCGCCATTCAAAGTGAAGTTCACCTGAATAGTGGTTTCTACTTCCACCGGCTCGCCATTCAAAATGTACGGCTTGTAGCGCCACTGACGAACAGCATCGATCGCCGATTGATAAAGCATCGGCGGGCCGCTTACAGCGTGCAGGTTCTGAATCGTTCCACCCTTGCTGATTTCAGCCTGCAGCACAACTTGGCCTTGAATACGCGCCGTTTTGGCAATGGCCGGATATACCGGATTGGGTCCTGAAATCTTGTTACCCGCGACCACACCCGACGACACCCTCACCTTTTGTGGCGCGGCCACTTTCGGAGGCGGCAGCGACGATCCGACGATTCCACCGAGCACGCCTCCCATACTTCCACCAGCAACGCCGCCAGGGACACCTCCCACGACACCAGCCATCGCCGGAGGAGCTTCATCTTCCTTGAGCATCTCGATTTTTTTAGGAATCTTGGTTGGGGCACGGAGCTGATTGTTAACGATTTCCGTCTGCACCTTTACCACGTGCACCGGAGCTGCCGGTGGTGGCGGCGGTGGAGGCGGTGGTGGCGGCGGCGCAACCAGGAAGGTCATGAGCTGCTGCTTCGGCAGCGCCTCCGTATAAATGAGTGGGATCAGAACCAGAACCCCAAGCAGCAATATCTGCAAAGCGAAGGACAAAAAAGTTGTCAGTCCGCGCTTGGTTTTGATTCGTCCCGAAGATTCGACCAGGCTGTCCTCAAACATACCTATCTCTCCAATAGGGCACTAGCTAATGTTTAGACACCGGGGACGATGTTTTTGCTCCCGCTACGAGCCATTCGAAGGGGACAGCAAAAAGGTGACAAGGAACAGGGAAATCCAATGTGTTTCCCTGTCCCCTGTGACCTATTCCCTATCCCTCCTAGTTCCTCGTTCCCGTCCCCTGCAACTTCCCTGTCCTCTGGGCTCCTCTTCGAGTGCCGGCGCCGGGCAATACAACCTGGCCGGTCTTTTTCATGCGCCAATCCTGGTACGCGACCAGCATGGGAGCAGCTACAGCAATCGAAGAGTAAGTACCAATTAGGATGCCCACAACCAGGGCAAAGGAAAACCCGCGAAGAACCTCGCCGCCAAAAAGATACAGCGAGAGCACCGTCAGAAACGTCAGCCCTGAAGTGAGTACAGTTCGGCTCAGGGTCTGATTGATGCTCCGGTTAACAATCTCCGCCAGCGACTCACGCCGGAGCAGCTTTATGTTTTCGCGGATACGGTCGAAGACGACAATCGTGTCGTTCATCGAATATCCGATCAGCGTAAGTATCGCGGCGATAACGGTAAGCGTTATCTCTTGATTCGTCAAGGAGAACGCGCCGATCGTGATCAACGTATCGTGAAAGACTGCGACAACAGCGGCCACACCGTAAATCCACTCAAACCGGAATGCGAGATACACCAGCATTCCCGCGAGCGAGTACAGCGTCGCCAATTCGGCCTGATGGGTGAGCTGTTTTCCTACCTGTGGACCGACGATCTGCACGCTGCGCACGCCAAAGCCAGAGGTAAACGCGCCGTCTTTCAGCGACGAGACAA
>DATEMI010000195.1:0-13068 GCA_035275665.1 Terriglobales bacterium
AACGACGAGCACAAGACGACCGTCAACGTTTATTCCCTGCGCGCAAAAGAGAGGCCGACAGTCTCGACTCCGGTGACATGGGAAGAAGTTGAAAAATGCCTCAAGAAGAAAGATGCGAATCTGTTGGTCTTCGACTCCGCCCAGGTGCTGGCTCGCGTGGCCAAGATGGGCGATATCTTCGAGCCGGTGCTCACGCTCAAACAACGACTGCCCAATGTAGGTGAGCTAGGCCGTAGCACTGAAGCTGCCGGCGGCGCTCGCGCGAAATCTGCAGCAGAGTCGAAGTCCAAAACGGGACAGAAAAAGAAGAGCGCCAGATCGACGGTCAAAGCCGAGAAGAAGGCTGTCTAAGCCCACGTTTGCTTTCCGACTCGCAATGTAATATTGCAACAGCGAACAGCAACTTCTCATGCGCAAAGTCCACATTGGAACCTCCGGCTGGGCTTACTCTTCGTGGAAACCGGATTTCTATCCGGCGAAAACGCAGTCAAGCAAGTTCCTCGAGTATTACTCGTCGCAGCTCAACTGCGTCGAAGTGAATTACACCTATCGCGCGCGTCCCGCAGTGCAGACCTTGCAAAACTGGGCTGCGTCTACGCCCGACGGATTCACGTTCGTGGCTAAGGCGCATCAGCGCATTACACACATCAAGCGCTTGGTCGATGTTGATCAAGATGTCGATTCGTTTTTCGCTTCGCTGCAGCCTTTACTGCATGCGCGCAAGCTTGGTCCAGTGCTCTTTCAGTTGCCGCCAAACTTGAAAGCTGATGCTGAGCGCCTGGCCAAGTTCCTCAAGGGCCTTCCCAAAGACGCGCCGAGCGCGATCGAGTACCGCAACCCAAGCTGGTTTGACGAGAAGATTTATGGGCTCATGCGCGATCACAATGTCGCGCTCTGCATCGCCGAGAGCGACGAACTTGTGGTCCCTGAAGTCTTCACCGCCAGCTTCGCTTATTATCGCCTGCGCAGATCCGACTACAGCGATTCTGAAATAGACGAAATTGAGAAACGCTTGCGGGCGGCTGCACAGGAGCACGACGTTTATGCATTCTTGAAGCACGAAGAGACGCCGGAAGGCGCGATCAACGCGCGCAAGCTGTTGGAGAAAATAAACCGGGGATGAACACGAACGCCACGAAGGACACAAAGGAGTTTGCTTCTCATCGCGGCCGGATGCTCAGGCCCACATTTCGGGTGAACAGAAGAGAAGGCCTTTGCTAATGGATACTGCGCAGCATCATTTTTAAGCTCGTGGAGATTGCTCACGCCGAAATCAGTCAGCCGTTCGCAATAAAAGAAAGACCTTCGTGAACTTAGTGTCCTTCGTGTTCACCCCGGTTTACTGCTTAGGAACGTCAGCGCGCTTCAGGGAGCGCCAAAGACGACAATATCCTTGATGTCGAACCAACACGCAGTCTCTGCTTTCGTTTCATACCTGAAGGTGGAGAAGGGGCTCTCCCGGCTTACCGCGCTCGCGTATGAAAGCGACTTGCTCCAGCTTGCGGAATTTCTTGAGGTTAAGAACCGCTCGCTCCTGAACTCGACCCGTCCCGATCTGCTGGCATTCTTAGAGCAGCTCACGGCGAACCGTGTAGAAGGCCGGAGCCGTGCCCGCAAGCTATCCGCGATTCGGCATTTCTATAAATTCCTTTTACTGGACAAGCGCATCAAGTCTGATCCGACACTGAATATCGAGAGCCCTCGCCAGTGGAAGGTCCTGCCCAAGTCGCTGGCCTTGTCCGATATCGACGAGATGCTGGCCCGCGAGCAGACGAAAGCACAGCATCCAGCACTGGCGCTGCGCAATCGCGCACTGATGGAGTTGCTGTACGCGACCGGAATACGCGTTTCTGAGATTGTGAATTTGAGACTTGAAGACCTCGACCTCGCCGGTTCAAAAGCAATCGTACGCGGCAAGGGAGATAAGGAGCGGCTGGTTCCTTTTGGCGTTTCCGCACAGAAAATCCTGGAGCCGTACCTGCGGGAGGCTCGTCCGCAGCTTTGCCGGAAGCGAAGATCGCCGCTGGTGTTCGTCGACCGGAACGGAACCGGTCTCACACGCGAGCGAGTGTGGCGAATCGTGCGCGAATCAAAGCTGGACCTCAAGGCAAGTCCGCACATGCTCCGCCACAGTTGCGCCACGCACATGGTCGGCAATGGCGCCGATCTGCGTACCGTGCAGACTATTTTGGGACACGCTGATATATCCACTACTCAGGTCTATACCCACGTAGCGCTCGATCGCCTCAAAGAGGTCTACAAGCGACATCATCCACGCAGCAAAAAGCGCGCTGGAGCAGCGCAGAGGGAATCGCCTTGACCGCACAGTTACGCAAAGAAACTCGCATCGAAGAGTTCCTACGATGCCTGGAAACGCAGCGCAACGCCTCCAGACATACGGTTCTGGCGTATGAAAAAGACTTGATGAAATTCCGCGAGCACCTTGGGAAATCGCCGGACTGGAGCAAAATCACTCATCAGCAGATCCGTGGATTTCTAGCCGAGTTGATGGCCAACGGGTTGAGCAAACCTTCGGCTGCTCGGGCTTTGGCCTCGCTAAGATCCTTCTATAAATGGATGGGCCGCGAAGGGTATGTTCAACAGAATCCGGCAGCGTTGGTCTCGACTCCGAAGCTCGCAAAGAAGCTGCCGCGTGTGCCCACAATGGAACAGGTGAACGGGCTGCTCGATTCTTCTTTGCCGGAGAATGCGGCTTTTCCGGCGCGCGACCGTGTCATTTTCGAATTACTCTACGGATGCGGGCTGCGGAACTCCGAATTGATCGGAATCGAACTCGATGACATTAGCTGGTCAAACGAGGTCATCCGCGTGCGCGGCAAAGGAAAGAAGGAGCGCCTGGTTCCGCTGGGCGACTCTGCCGCTGCTTCAATTCGGGATTACATGCTGGAGCGCCAGCGAATTCTGGAAACTCGCCGCCACAATTGCTCGGCACTACTGATCAATCTTCGTGGCGGAGCCCTCACCACGCGCAGTGTCGGGCGGATCGTTAAGGCAATTGCTGTTGCTCGCGGCCTTTCACCCGATGTCCATCCGCACACGCTGCGCCATGCGTTCGGCGCGCACATGCTGGAAGAAGGCGCCGACCTACGTGCCATCCAGGAGTTGCTTGGGCACGCACGACTCTCGACGACGCAGCGATACACGCAGCTCACTTCGGCTCACATCACGCGTGTGTACGACCAAACCCATCCTAAGGCGCGCTGAACATCTAGGCTGAAGCTAACGTATGCTCGGGCTTATGCTCACCCCTTAGCTCCAGCCACATGTCCATGACTCGCTCTCTCAATTGACCCGTCAGACTCTCGTATGTGTTTTCTGAAGCATTTGCCGCCGATGGCGGCTCGAGCGGTTTCCCAATCTGAATCTTCAGATCCTGAAAGAGTCTGACTCCTCGACCACGGCCCCAAGCTCTTTCAAATCCATCAATCGCGACGGGAACGATTGGCACGTGGAGATGAGTGGCAAGAATGGCTGCGCCCTTCTTGAAAGCCTTCGGCTCGCCCGAAATGCTGCGTTCGCCTTCAGGATATAGAACCAGCGCCTCTCCCTGTCGCAGTCCGTACGCTCCGGCGCGCATGGCCGGGATGAGGTTTGCGTCAGGATCGATGGGAACGAGCTTCATCGTGCGCGCGATGCGTCGGCGAAGGCCACGGCCAAAGATCTCGCTAGTACCCACGTAGAACATCTTGCGGAAGATCCGAAATGGGAAATAGCTCATGATGAGCGGGGCGTCCATGAAGCTCTGATGATTCGGAGAGAAGATGAACGGGCGATCTTCTGGAATATTCTCCAACCCACTGATCTGAATGCGATAAAGAACCTGGCAGAGGTATCGTGCGAGCCGTGCAGCAACGAACCAGAAGACCGTTGAGAACGGAGCAGGTTTAAGCGTCTCTTTTACCTCCTCGTCGGAGGTCTCCGAAGCGAAGACGGCGTCCCATCCGGTTCGCGGTGAAGCTGCGCCTCCGCGATGTTGAAGCAGCGTGTTCACCAGTTCGCGCACCGAATACACATTCGCTAATTCAGAGTCCTCTGCGTGCGCTCCGAGCGTACCCTCGAGGGCCACGACGAGTTCCACACGTTCCATGGAATCCAGGCCAAGGTCGAGCTCGAGATTGTCGTCTGGATGAATCTCGTCCTGCTTCTTGCTTGCGTGGCGAATGACTTTCATCGCTCGCTGAACGTCATCCTGTGAAAGCCAGAGGCGATCTTCGTCAGTGAATTTTCGCTCTGCTGAGATCGCGTGTGCGGTGTCTCCCTGAGCGGGGTTTTGCAAAACACGTTTGCGGATCTCGAAGCGCTTGAGTTTGCGCGTAGTCGTACGCGGCAGGTCGTCTTGCCAAATGTCATAGCTGAGAATGCGTTTGGTGCTGGGAAGGTGTGCTGACAATCCCTCGATGTCGAAGCGCAGAACCTCGCGTGCGTTGACGACTTTACGTTCGCGTAGAACCTCGAAATTGGGAACGATGACGGCGTGCAAACGCTCGGCGAGTGGCTCGCCGGGCGTGCTTTCAATGCCGATGACGCAGACATCTTTGATCAGAGGGGACTGCAGGTAGTGCGCCTCGATCTCCTCGGGGTAGACGTTCTTGCCGTTGCTGAGAACGATCACGTCTTTGCTGCGTCCGGTTACGAAAAGATTGCCGCGCACATCGACATAGCCGAGGTCACCCGTGTAAAGCCATCCGTCTTTCAAAACGGCAGCCGTGGCGTCCGGACGGTTGTAATAGCCCTTCATCGCGATGGGACCGCGAATCAGGATTTCCCCCGCCCCGTTCTCAGCGTGGTCCGATTTGGCAATGCGGACTTCAGTGTCAGGCAGCGGCTTGCCGACGGACCCGAGCAGGTTCTTTCCTGGAGGCGTCAAGGACGCAGCGCCGGAGGTTTCGGTAAGGCCGAAGGCTTGGAGAACATTGAAGCCCATGTTTTCGAGGTCCCGTCCTATTTTGGGATCGAAGCGCGAACCGCCTGTGATGAGGTATCGCATCCTCGTACCGAGTCGGCGATGTGCTTCGGCGAAGAAAAGCTTTCCCAAATTAAGCCCGATTACTCGTCCAGCTCTACCGACGTGCAGCAAGAATCGAAACGCGATGCGCGCGGCACGTCCGCGGCTTTGAACTTGCTTCATCACGCGCTCGTGGATCAGGTAAAAGAATTGTGGAACGCAGGCGAAGATCGTAATGCCACGCTCTTCGAGCGCGCGGAGCAGCTCCGTTGTGTTCAGCGTTTCGAGATAAACGACGCGCGCGCCGATTGAGAGCGGCAGCAGTAAATTCGCCATTTGCGCCAGTGCGTGGAAGAGGGGCAGCACTCCCAGAAGGGCATCGTCCGGACCCACATCAAGAACTTGGAAGACACCGTCGGCCTCGCCAGTCAGGTTCTTGTGCGTGAGCATCACACCTTTGGGATCACTGGTCGTGCCTGAGGTGTACAGCAGGACGGCGAGGTCATCAGCAGAGCTGGCCGGTGGAGAGATGTCAGGCAGATCTTGGTTCAGGACCTTGTCCAAAGTTTCGTGTGTACCGTCGCTTGTCGAGTCGATGACACAAAACCGGCCGAGGGCGGCCGGCTCCAGGCTTGTATAGGCATTCCAAGCCGCATTCCCGATTTCGAGGTGAGCAGCATCAACAAACAAAAGACTTGCGCCGCTATCTTTCAGCAGCTTTGTTACTTGATCTCGTTTGAAAGCTGTATCTAAAGGGACCGCGACGCAGCCAGCGGCCATGATGCCGAGGTAGGCCGCGACCCATCTCGGTCCATTGCTCGCCAAAATCGCGCAGCGTGATCCCGGTGCAATTCCCGTGTGCTGCAACCATGCGCCAAGTCGTTCCGCGATGTGTCGCAGTTCGGCGTAGGTGTAGCTCTCCTCCGGCGCAGAAGATTTGTATGAACGTTGCAATTCGACCGCAATACGCTCGGGATACTGCGCGACGGTTTCTACGAATCTGCGATAGAAGCTTTCCATCTAGTGGCGCGTTGGACGGCCTGACTCGGCGCGGGTGGAGCGAACCTCGAAATTTCTGACTGGCATCTTACTTAGCTCTGGTACCGGAGGACAACCATGCAAAGCGCCAAGGAGTTATTCGTTCACGAACTTACCGACATGCTCGACGCCGAACAAAAGCTGGTCACCGCCCTGGGTGAACTCGCCGAAGATCACGGCGATGAGCCGCAACTGCAAAAGGGATTTCAGGCACATCAGGCTCAAACTGAAAAACAGGTTGAGCGTCTGCAGCAGATTTTCGAGCAAATCGGCGAGGAATCCGAAGAGACCGAGTGCAAAGGCATGAAAGGCCTGCTCGAAGAGCGCAACTCATTCAAGGAAGAAGAGGAGCCAGCGGAAGATATCCTTTCTATCTTCGATGTAGGCGCCGCGATCAAAGTCGAGAGCTATGAGATCTGCGCTTACAACTCCCTCATCGAGTTGGCGAAGCAATTGGATCTGACGAAAGCAATCCGCTTGCTGAGTCAGAACCTCAAGGAAGAGCAACAGACGAAAACCAAGCTGGAAGCGATCTCGCGCAAACTGAAGCCCGACAATCTCGGCATGGAAGAAGAAGGCGAGGAAACGGAAGAAGAGCGCCCAGCCCGTCGAAGCGCAGCTTCGTCACGCGGAAAATCGCGATCGAGAAAAGCGGCGTAACGGAAGCGCCGGCGGTAGCCGGTGGGCAGCCGCGTTTTAGCGGCTGAATTTTTAGAGAACGCACGCTGCATGACATCACCACCCATCGGCTGCCGCCAACGGTTCCGTGCAGCCCATAAACACAAAATCCCTTCCAGTCGTCCTCTGTTCTCGCACGAAGCAGAACAGAATGGCTGGAAGGGAAGACATTTTTTGGGGTGGATGGCTTACGCGTTGCCGCGCACGACGTTCGACGCCTGCAGTCCCTTAGGACCTTTCAGCAGCTCGAACTCAACCACTTCGCCTTCATTCAAAGTGCGGTAGCCGTTTTCCTGGATCACGGAAAAATGGACGAATACGTCCTCGCCAGTGGAGCGCTGAATAAATCCATAACCCTTGGCTCCGTTGAACCACTTCACTGTACCCTTCTCCTTAGTAGTACTCACGCAAACTCCTTTCGCCTCGAAATCAAAATCTCCCCCGATGGCTCCCCAGGCTGGTTCTCCCAAGCTTCCAACGAAGCGAGTTGAAGAGGTGAGACTGGTTCGCGCTCAGGCGCAAAAAGAAAAGCCGCTTTCGCCGTGAACGATTGCAAGCGCTTTCGTCCCAGCAAAACCGGCGTCGTCTTCTTTATCGACTGCGACAGCGAACAAGAACCTCAACCTCGAAACCTGTCGTGCAAAATCTCTACTCGTTTTAGAAGAGCTCGTTACGCGACATGCATACTGCATACAAACGAAGGGCATGATATTCAGAGACAAACGATTTTGTAAAGCAGAACTTTTGTGAAAACGGCAATAAAAACGTTTTAATTGCACACGCGTAGAGTAACCCACACCTGATTACTGCTTATCCAATTGCCAAATCGATTCGGCATTTCGCCGTTCGCCTGTCGCTTGGCACACTTCAGCCTCATAAAACAACAGCAAAATTCCGATGGCTCATCTCCGTGGTGAAGAACCCTCCGTAACCGAAACACCTGAGCGACTCTCAGCTTGCTCTGCTACGCTTCAGGTTAGTGATGTCCACTACGCCAGAACCCGGAATCGCCGCCTCGACTCCCACCGTCGCCGAGAAAAAGATCACTCGGAAGCTGCGATTGCGCATCGAATCGGAGCTCCGGAAACCGGAGAACGCAGGATATCTTCGCCAAACGGCGAAATATCTCATGCACACCGAGGTGCATACCTTTGCCTTCAGCGTGGCGGCAAACGTGATTCTGTCGTTCTTTCCGTTCGTGATCCTGCTGCTCACGCTTACGCGCCAGGTTTTTGATTCGCAGATGATGTATGACGTCGTGCTCCAAGTTCTGCGCAGCTACTTGCCGGCAGGTCAGGATTTCATTGTGCGCAGCGTCGTCGCCCTTACTCCCCATCGCGGTATGAGGTTGTTCTCGCTAGCCATGCTGCTGGTTTCTTCAACCGGCGTGTTTGTTCCCTTGGAAGTGGCGCTGAACCAGGTGTGGGGATTCACGACGAACCGCAAGTACCTCGCCAATCAGGCAATCTCGCTGGCGTTGGCGACGGGCTGTGGACTTCTGGCTCTGATCTCAGTGGCGATAACCGCAAAGAATCAATCGTGGCTGCTGGCGATTTTCGGATCCAAGGAGAATCTGCTGTTCCGCGGCATTGGTTTTCTGATCATGAAGTTCTTCGCCTTTGCCGCCAGCATCGCCATGTTCTTCCTGATTTATTGGCTGCTGCCCAATGGAAAAGTCAGGGCGAAATCCGTTGTGCCCGGCGCGGTTCTTACCGGTCTGATCTGGGAGCTCAGCAAATATCTCTACATCCTCGCGTTGCATTGGCTCGATTTTCCAGAAGTGTACGGGCCATTTGCTCTCTCCGTCACGCTGATGTTTTGGGCCTTCATCTCCGGTCTGTTACTGCTCGGAGGCGCGCAGTTTAGCGTTTTGCGCGCGCGTACGGTATCCTCCAGCCTCATATAATCGGCTGAAGAGCAGTTCATGGATCAACTCCTTCGCAGTCTGAAGCGACGCCTCATGGCTTGGGGTGTTTATCCCCGCAGCGGCCTTGCGCGATTCACCGTATGGGTACTTGGACTGTACGTCCTCTCGCAAATCTTGGCGACAGTCTTCTCGCACGTGCTGTCTCAGGTTGCGGCCCTCAAGTGGTCGGGGATCTTCTCGAGTTGGGCCAGTCTGTTCGAGTTTGTAGCGATCTTCACCGGAACGTGGCTGCTCATCCGCTGGGTCAGAAACAAACTGCTCTGGCGACTGCGTAACCGGTTAATCGTTACCTATGTGTTCATCGGGGTGATTCCGGTTGTGCTGATCTTGACGATGGCCGTCATCGCGGGATACATCCTCGGGAATCAGCTCACCACCATGCTGGTTCACCGCGACCTGCAGGCCGAAGTTCTCAGTCTCGACACGCTCAACTCGACGGTCTCGTTAGAAATTTCAGATGCGCTGCAGAAAAAATCGACTGGTGCGCTTCATCTTTCCAGCCTCGAACTCCTGGGACCGACTCAGCGATTCCCGGATTGGACCATTGCAGCATGGGTAAATGGCCGACCTCTTCAGCTTGTGAACGGAAATGTGCCACCTGCACCATTAGCCGATCGTTCGCGCGATGCCAGCGGGTTGATTGCCTTCGATCACAAGTTCTTCATCCGCAGCTATCGGCAAACGCGAGCGCCATTCGGTAGCTTGCAAGTGGTGATGCTCGTACCGATAACTCCGGAGTTGCTCTCGCGTGCAGTTCCAGACCTTGGTCTGGTCACGCTTTATCACTTCGAGCAAACGGACGGAGGAAAGGACAACCAGGCTTCCTTCAAATTCAGTGAAGGCGACAACAAGAATCTCACGCCCGTGCCAACCGTGAGCGCCGGTTTCAACCCTCCGCAGCTCTATCGCTTTGATCCCATGATCCAGTTTGGTTCGGTCTTTCCGACAATTGACTGGGCTTCGGGAGAGCAGAGCCGTGCCTGGGTAAACGTGAGGACTCGTCCCTCAATTCTCAACAGCCGCGTCTTTACAGATCTGGGCGAAGTTGGGTCAGCAGTTCTAATCGCGCTGGCGGTAGTCGCAATTGCATTCGCAATCCTCGAGCTGATTGCGCTCATTATCGGAGTGCGGCTCACACGTACGATTACAGGATCAGTGGGCGCCCTCTATCGCGCCACGCAGCATATCAATCGAGGCGACCTGGACCACCGCATTCGCGTGCAATCCGCTGATCAGCTTGCTTCCCTGGAGACGTCGTTTAACTCCATGAGCGAATCGCTAAAACGGCTGTTGCAGGAGCAGAAGGAAAAGCAACGGCTGGAAAACGAACTTGCTATCGCCCAGGAAGTTCAGGCGCAGCTCTTTCCGCGCGATCCAAAGCGGTTGCATTCGCTGGAGCTTCACGGCATCTGCAAGCCTGCACGCACGGTCAGTGGTGATTACTACGATTTTGTCGCTCTCGGCGAAGAAAGATTGGGTATTGCGGTAGGCGACATCAGTGGCAAGGGAATCTCTGCCGCGCTGTTGATGGCGACCATTCACTCTGCGGTCCGCGTCTTCGAGTTGGGAGCGATGCCGCAACGGGAACAGCTTGTTGCTGCGGGAGCGGCGGCGATCGCCTCGGCCAGCAACAACGTTCAAGTTCCGCGATGGTCGGTTGCATCAGACAACATCGAATCGCCTGCCGAAGTGCTTACCCTGCTCAACCGGCACCTGTACAGCAGTACACCTCCAGAGAAGTATGCGACGCTATTTCTCGGCATCTTTGATGGAGCCACGCGCAAATTCGTGTACTCCAACGGCGGCCATCTCGCGCCGTTAATCGTTCACGACAATGGCGAAGTTCGCAAGCTCGAAACCGGTGGATTGATCGTCGGGTTGTTTCCGGAAATTGTTCTCGAAGAAGAGGAAGTGCATCTTTCCCCTGGCGATATCTTCGTGGCTTACAGCGACGGAGTGACGGAACCGGAAAATGAATTCGGAGAGTTTGGCGAGGAGCGCCTGCTGGAGTTGGTCCGCAGCAGCCGCCACCTTTCGTTGGAGCGAATTTCCGAAATCGTGATCGCTGCTGTGCAGGATTGGATCGGCGAAAACGAGCAGCCGGACGACATCACGCTTGTGCTTGCTCGCGTACGATAGACCAGGAGCGAGCGCCAGGTTCACTACGGTTTCACTTGAGTCACGAGGCTTTTCCCGAATCTCCACATTGCGGCGTATCGGGAATGTCTAATCCTGCAAGTCGCGATGTTCGATTGCACTGCGCAGCCGCGTCTCACTGAGGTCGAGTTCCTGTTCCAGTTCCCGAGCGATCTCGCTATCGATCCTTCCCTGATTTCGCAGCTCCAGAGCTGCGTTGCGTTCCACTTCGAGCATCTCGCGCGAGAGTGAAAGATAGCGGCGGTACTGCTCTGGGCTGACGTCTTCATCCGCTTCTCCGTTCAGGCTGGCGAGACGTTGCCGGTAGTGCTGCGCCAGGTCGTCGTAGGTGCCGCCAAATTCAGCGTTGTCCTCCTGCCGACGCTGTTCGAGGTACATCAACGCTCGCTCTAAAACCAGCCGACGCGCTTCCTCCTCCCGCGTATGTGGTCGTGAGGAACCGCCGAGGCCCAGTGCGCGAATCAAAGCCGGAAGCGTGAGTCCCTGGAAAACAAGCGTTACGAGGATCACGCTGAACGTCAAAAAGATGATGAGACTGCGATGCGGGAAGGCATCGCCGGTCGACAAAGTTCGCGGCAGCGATATTGCAGCCGCAAGCGCGATCACGCCTCGCATGCCGGTCCATCCAACTACAAACAACCCGCGGGCATTTGGCGACGGCTGCCGACGATGCAGGATTGTGCCGCGCACAAAATTTGCGAAGTAAGCACTGGGAAAAGTCCAGGCAAGGCGCAGAGCGATGAGAAAGGCACTGAACAGTGCGCCGAGCGCGATCAGATACGGCAGCGAAGACTCGCGAATTCCCGAGAGCACATAAGGAAGCTGCAGGCCAATCAGCACGAAGACAAGCCCGTTGAGGGTGAACGTCAGCGAGTTCCATACAGCGTTTGCCTGCAAGCGGACGCTGGGTGAAAAGAACCGCGAACTGCGTCCTCCAAGAAACAATCCCGCAGCGACGACGGCCAGAATGCCGGATGCATGAATAGCTTCTGCCGCAAGATAAGCAGCATAAGGAACGAAGATGCTGATCGTAATCTCGATGTTTGCATCATCAATCCGTCGTTCGAACCACTCGACAACGAGGGCGAGTGCAACTCCAATCGCGACTCCCGCGCCGCCCAGGTAGACGAATCGAGCAACTCCCGAAATGAAACTCGGAGTTTGTCCATACACCACAATCGCGGTGCCAAACTCCAGCGCAAGCAATCCTGTTGCATCGTTCAGCAGACTCTCGCCTTCGAGAATGTCAACAATGCGCTTGGGAAGGCCAACACGTTTGGCGATCGACGTCGCTGCGATCGCGTCTGTGGTGGCGACGGTCGCTCCGAGTACGAAGCCGATGCGCCAATCGAACCCCGCAAAGAACAAAGGAACGACGACCGCCACTGCAAAGACCGTGAACGCTACCAGCCCAATCGCCAGTGAGGCGATGCTGATGAAGTTTTCGACGAAGTCCCGCCACGACGTAACCCACGCAGCCGCATACAGGAGCGGAGGAAGAACGACGAGGAAGATCAGCTCAGGATCAAGACTGACGCGGGGAATGCCTGGAACAAAGCCGAGCACCAGGCCCGCGATCACCAGCACAATCGGATAGGGAATCTTCAGGCGCTGAGCCAGCCATGCGAATCCCGCCACGAAGAGCAGCAACAACAGAAGAACAAGTTCAATCGAGTGGAGGCTTGATCCAGAAGTGTTCATCGCATCGCTGCATCGTTCGGGAACAAGTGTAGTTCCTCGCAGACAATCGAATGATTCTTTGAGACCAGCTGGAGGCTGTTAAGGAACGCGTGCTCCGAAACCTGCACGTACTCCGAATAAGGTACATGTCCTTTCGGACAATGGGGCTATTGGCCTAAAGTAACTGTACCGATTTGGGAAGGTCCGTGACCTTATGCAATAGATGTTGCATCCTAAGAGGTGCAACTCGCGGAAACGCAATGATAGTCCCTCGTATCCTCTGCGTAGACGACGATCCTCGAATCAACGAGTTGAACGAGATTGTGCTTGGACGGGCGGGATATGAAGTCCAGATTGCGATTTCGCCTAGCGATGCCCTGGAGCGGTTCGCCGCCGATCGCTTCGACCTGGTCATCACCGACCTGTTCTCAAACACATCGAGCGACGCAGGTTTCATCAGTAAGCTTCGCAGCATCGATCCCAAAGTTCCGGTGATCATCGTGAGCGGACAAACCAGCCCTCCCCCAGAGGTCCTCGAGAAAGCCGATGCTTTCGTGCAGAAAGCCTATTCTCTGAATGCGTTGAAAGACACTGTCCGCGAGGTGCTGATGCGGGAGAAGCT
>DATEMI010000196.1:0-10467 GCA_035275665.1 Terriglobales bacterium
TCGCGCCATAGAGCAGTGCGGTAATCGTTCGCGACAAAGCAAAGGCCGCTATAAGGCCGACGACCAGGCCAATCACCAGCGAAACCGAGCTCTGCCGAACGATCATCGCGAGAATATCCTGGCGCCTCGCACCCAGGGCCATGCGGATGCCAATCTCTCGCACTCGCTTTCCCACCGAGTACGCAACTACACCGTAGATGCCGATTGCGGCCAGCACCATTGCCAAAGCGGCGAAGATGCTCAGCAAGCCGGCGGCGAATCTTGCCCCCCAAAGTGCCTGAGTGATGACTTCGCCGATGGGCCAAACGTTGGTAAGGGGAAGATTCCGATCGAGAGCCTGCACGCGCTCGCGCACTGAACCGAGGGCGACACGCGGATCGCCGCTCGAGCGGAAGAACAGCGTCAAACCGGGACTTGGCGTTTGAATCAGAGGTAGATACATGTACGGAGTTGGCTCTTCGCCCAACGTTCCGTATTTGGAATCGCGCGCCACTCCGACTACCTGCACAAAATAGTCGAGGCCAAAAAACTTAAATCGTTTTCCGATTGGATCCTGATTGGGCCAGAAGCGATGAGCGGCGGCTTCGTTGATGATGGCTACTTTCAGACTCTCTTCGCGGTCGGTGCTGTCGAACTGGCGTCCACGAATAATGGGAATTCCGAGCGTCTGGAAATAGTCTGGAGCGATGTTGTCGGTCTGAGTAAGAATGCCGGTGCGGGTCGACGTCCCTTCTTCCCCTTCCGGGAAGACGCTGCGCCCGATCGCAGTGCCTCCGAAAAGTGGAACATTCGTCGCCAGAGTCACGGAAGTGACTCCGGGAAGCGTGTGAACAGCTTCCACTGCGCGACGCTGGAATTCACGCATTCGTGGCTCGTCGTAATTCAGAGCGCCGAGATTGAAGGACAGCATGCCGAGATTTTGCGTGTCGAATCCCGGCTCGATGTTCTGTGCATTGCGCAGGCTCACAAGGAAGAGGCCGGCGCCAATCAACGCGACCAGTGAAAGCGCGAACTGCAGCATGACGAAGGCACTGCGAATACCGAAACGGCGCCCGGAGAATATCTCGGAGCCGGCACGCTCTTTCAGCTCCGTTACCAAATCAGGACGCGCAGCCTGCAATGATGGGAGCAGCCCGAAGATCACGCCGGTCGCAAGCGAGATAAGAATCGTGAAGATCAGGACGTTGCTATCGAGCGAAAGCTCCAGATTATTGGCCTGCAGCAGGAACGGCGGCCTGAAACTCCACAGCACATCGCGCGCAATGTAGGCCACGCCGAGACCCGCGACTCCGCCGGCAAGAGCCAGCAGAATCGATTCCGTGAGTAGTTGAGTGACAATGCGGGCACGCGAGGCGCCGATCGCGAGCCGAATTGAAATCTCCCGCTTTCTTCCCGCTGCCCGCGCCAGAAGCAGGTTGGAAATATTGGCGCAGGCGATCAACAGCACAAGGCCGACTACCAACATCATCAATTCGCCCGCGCGCTCTGCCTGGCCTTGAACGTTGGGATTCAGAGTCGATTCGAGAAGAGGCACAACGGTGAAGCTGCGTCCCTTGTTCGGAGTGGGATAGTCATGCTCCAGCTGCGAGCCGACGTTCTTGAGTTCGGCGCGTGCTTGATCGACTCCGACTCCGGGCTTCAGCCGGCCGACAGCGAAAAAGTTGAGGAAGCGCCGATCGTTGTACATCTCCTTCATCACGCCTGCGAGCACCTGATCATGAGTCGCCATCGGTACCCACAAGTCGGGACCGCCGAGCACGGCTGTGCCTTTGAAGCCGCGCGGCATCACGCCGATGATGGTGAATCCCTGGCCGTTCAGCAGAACGTTTTGCCCGATCACGTTGGGATTTGAGGCGAAGTACCGCTCCCAGACGCCGTGCGTTAGCACGACCACTCCGGCAGCGCCCTGCTGATCTTCATCGGGACGAAATGTTCGCCCCAGCGCGGCTTGCACTCCAAGTACATCGAAAAAGTTCCCCGAGACTAGTTGCGCGAAGAACGCCTGCGGCTTGCCCTCGACGGTCATGCTCACGCCTGTACCGGTGAACATCATTACGCTGGAGAACGACTCCGAGCGTTCGGCTACATCTTTTGCGTTTGGCTGCGAAATCGGCAGGAAGGTATTCAGGCCACCGCGATTGCGCTGGTCGGTAGTGAAGATGCCCATAAGATGGTCGGGATCGTGCACCGGCAGCGGATGCAGGAAGATCGTATTTACAACGGTGAAGATCGCCGTGTTCGCGCCTATACCTAGCGCGAGTGTGAGGATGGCGATAAGCGTGAATCCGCGCGCTTTGCGCAATTGCCGGATGCCGTAACGAACGTCCTGCCAGAGAGTTTCCATGGATGTCTCCTGCGTTGGTGCTTAGACGAAAGCCGAGCGATTTGGTTGCACGAGCACGTTAAGCCCGAAGGGCCGCAATATTCACCACGTATATTCGTTCCAAGATCTAAAAGTCTGTCATCCTGAAGCGCCTCTTTTGCGCGAAGGATCTCCCGCGATCTGTCGTACTGAATTGCCGCGGGCGTGGCTCTTCCACCATCACACGAAGCTGGTGGGCCGAAGAGCCTCGCTGCTGCATATAAGTCGCAAATACTGCCGGAGATCCTGCGCAAAAGAAGCGCTTCAGGATGACAGGCATTTACGGGACGTCATATTCCTCCTGACGGGATGCTTTGCGAAGTGCAAGAACGCCACTGTTTTGGCATATCCAGGCAATCGTGATGAATAACGCAGGCTTTGGCCCTGTGCTCTATTTCGCCTTCATCGCCGCTTCTACCTCATCGGCTGTATGCGGCAGGTCTTTCGTGATCTGCACCAGGTTCCCGTTTTGGTCCACGTAATAGATATCTTCGATGCGTACACCGATTTTCTCTTCGGGAATGTAGATTCCCGGCTCGATGGTGAAGACCGAACCCTTGTCGAGAGGCATGGTGTAATCGCCCTCATCGTGAACATCCAGGCCGACGTAGTGTCCGAGGCCGTGGATGAAGTATTTCCCTAACGACGCGCCGTGCAAATCCTTGCCGTGGGAATCGATGTAATCGCTCGCGACTTTGTATAGAGAATCAGGTCCATTGCCGCTGATGTGCGAGACGCCTGCCTTGAATGCCTGCATAGCCGCCTGCTGCGCGCCGAGAACAATGCCATAGATTTCCCGCTGACGTGCGGTGAAGTGGCCGTTCACTGGAGCCGTGCGCGTAATGTCGGAGGCGTACATCGAGTACTCGCCGGCCACGTCCATTACCACTACATCGCCCGAGTGCATGGTGCCGGAGTCTTCGGAATAGTGCAGCACAGTCGAGTTGAATCCTGATCCCACAATGGGAGCATAGGCTGACCCCTCGCAGCCGCGCCGCTGATATTCGTACTGCATCAGGGCCTGAATCTCGCGCTCGGTTACGCCGGGATGGATCGCCTTTAGTGCAGCGAGATGGCCGACCATCGAGGCGCGCGTGGCTTTTACGATCAGATCGATCTCGCCCTGATCTTTGGTGGTTCGAAGCTGGCCGATCAGCGGCTTCACCTCTCGAAAGCCGAAGAATCCCGCAAACGATTGTCCACGCCGCAACCAGGCAAGAGGCTCAACTGAGGCCGACTCCTCATTGTACCCGCCGAGATCGGAATAGATTGGTCCGCGATTCGATTCCGGAAGAGCAGTCAGTTCGTCATGCATTTTGTCGAGCGGCTCGACTTTGTCGAATCCCGTAATGCGCGTGACTTCCTGATCACTCGGTCCCAATTTGGGACCCAGCCACTTTTCTTCCTGTAAATTGCGGGCTGGCAGAAACAAAATTTCGGTGTATGGACGCGCAGGAGCGTTGCCGCGTGCGTCATTCGTGGCTTCAGTAGCCGATGCGATCAGGAGCGCGGCGCCGGGTTCGGTCCAGCCGGTCAGGTAATAGAAGTTTGAGTCCTGATGAAACCCGAATATCTCGTCAGGCCGCTCAATGGGAGCGAACAGCACGACAACTCCACCATTGATTTTTTTTGAGAGAGCGACGCGACGGCCATGATAGGCGCTCGCATCCTGCCGCTCTAGTGCATATAAACAAGGACAGAGGAGAACGAGGAACAGAATCGCGCCAACTCGTTTCTTCATGAGGAGCGAGATTGTACAACGAGAGATGCAGGCTACATGCAGGCCCAACGGGCCGAAAGAAACGGCTCGGATCAAAACCGCGAACAGAATTGTTGTGGTTGTTGAACAATCCAGGTTCCGTGCCCTTCTTGTCTATATCCAGGTGGCTCAACAACCGGGTACTTCCGTGCTCAGGAGCACTCTATCCTTCTGCTGCAAGTTTCTCTCTCTCCTACGTTCACCTCTTTGATACCCGCGTCAACTACGTTCGGGAACATGCCTGAATGCTTGATTTCCGAATGTTAGACTTTCAGTAACCGGCATGGCGGAATACCTGGTTCAGACAGCAGACGAACGCGGACACCTCTCCGAGCACCTGGAGCATGGCGCTTCTGCGGGTGAGGTGCGCGACCGCTTCGCTCAGCAAGGTCTGCTGGTTACCTCTATCAAAACACGAGGGTTGCTGGGTGGGGCCGCACATAGACGGCAGAAAAGGATCAAGCTCGAGCATTTCGTAATCTTCAACTCGCAATTTCTTACCCTGATTCGAGCTGGTCTTCCGATCCTTCAGGGCCTGGATCTTCTCAGCAAGCGGCAGAAGGACCGGTATCTGAAGTCGATCATCGAGAATGTGCGGCAGCGGGTACGGACCGGTGAGCTGTTGTCGGACGCCTTTCGTCATGCTGCTCCGGGAGCGGTCTCCGGTGTCTATACGACCACGCTCCTGGCGGGCGAGAAGAGCGGCAACCTGGAAGAAGTGCTCGGACGCTACATTGCGTTCCAGCGAATCGCGTTGACGTTCCGCAAGAAGCTGATCGCATCGCTCATCTATCCTGCGCTGCTGGTGACCATGGTCACGCTGATGTTCACCTTCCTGCTGAGCTACGTGGTGCCGCAGTTTCAAACACTATATTCCCAGATTGGGAACGGACACCTGCCGGCTTTGACAGTCTTTGTGCTGGCCGTCGGCGACTTCGTCAAGCGCTGGATCCTGTTTGCGATTCCAGCGGTTGCGCTCGCCATTTTCCTGTTATGGCGCTGGAGCAAGACCGACGCCGGGGCGCTGGCATTCGATCGTTTGCGGCTGGCGATGCCGATCGGTGGAGATATCTGGCTTAAGTACCAGGTCGCGCTGTTTTCGCGCACCATGTCCACGCTGTTGAGCGGCGGCTTGCCCCTGGTGCAGGCGCTCGACACTGCCGGCCATTCCATGGAGAGCCGCCTGGTCTCAAAGGCGGTGCTTGACTCTGTGCACAAAGTTCGCGAGGGACGTCCGCTTTCGCGGAGCATGGAAGAGAGTGGGGTATTTCCCGAATTAGCATACGAGATGGTCGAAGTTGGCGAATCAACAGGAGCGCTTCCTGCCATGTTGACGTCGGTTGCCGAGTTTCTCGAGGAAGATGTGCAGACCGCGCTGGGGGCCGCTTTGTCGTTGATTGAGCCGGCGATTCTGATTGTGATGGGCATCGTAGTTGCGTTTGTGCTAATCGCCCTCTATCTCCCCATCTTTCAATTGGGCGCAGTCGCGGCCGGATAAAGGATTTTCGAAATGGCAGATTCTGCAATTTTCGTGCCCGGAGCCGCAGATAGCGGCTCGGAAGCACGCGCGCGCGATTTGGCCAAGCGCTACCGCCGGGAGTTTGTCGATCTAAAGAACTATCACATCCAGCACGAACTCTTCCGCACCGTGCCTGTCGATCTGATGTTCCGCTATAACTTCGTTCCGCTCGAAGAGAATGGCGATGAACTCACGATTGCGATCTCCGATCCCAGTCGGCTGATGATGATCGACGAGATCGGCCTGCTGCTGAACAAACGCGTGCATACCAAAGTCGCCACGCTGGAGCAGATCGACGAGATTCTGAAAAAAACCGAGCAGTCGCAGCGCGTGCTTGAAGAAGCGACTGAGGGTTTCACCTTCGACGTTGTTCGTGAAGATGAAGCCGGCGACGAGACGATTTCGATCGAACGGCTGACGTCAGAGCAGGACATCAGCCCGATCATCCGGCTGGTGGATACGATGATCTTTACCGCGCTCGAGCGGCGCGCCAGTGACATCCATATCGAAACGATGGATGATTCCGTCGCAGTGAAGTACCGCATCGACGGCGTGCTGCAACAGGCGATGCCGCCGATCTCAAAAGAACATCATTCAACGATCGTCTCGCGTATCAAGGTCATGAGTGAGCTAGACATTGCCGAGCGCCGCGTGCCCCAGGATGGACGCTTCCGCGTGAAATATAAAGGCAGGCTGATCGATTTCCGCGTTTCCATCATGCCTACCGTTCACGGCGAAAATGGCGTGCTTCGCGTGCTCGACAAAGAATCGATGAGCGAGAAATTTCGCAAGCTCACCTTGGACGTAGTCGGTTTCGACGAAGAGGATCTGCGGCACTTTCGACGGTACATCAAGGAGCCATACGGCATGGTGCTGGTTACTGGTCCAACTGGATCGGGAAAAACCACAACACTCTACGCAGCGTTGAACGAGATTAAGAGCGAAGAAGACAAGATCATCACCATTGAAGATCCGGTCGAGTACCAGATTCGCGGCATCACGCAGATTCCCGTGAATGAAAAGAAGGGGCTGACGTTCGCACGCGGCTTGCGATCGATTCTGCGCCACGATCCCGACAAGATTCTGGTCGGCGAAATTCGCGACACGGAGACGGCGCAGATTGCCATTCAGTCGGCGCTTACTGGACACCTCGTCTTTACTACTGTCCACGCCAACAACGTGGTCGATGTCATCGGACGCTTCCTCAACATGGGCGTGGAAGCTTACAACTTCGTTTCGGCATTGAACTGCATCCTGGCGCAGCGTCTGGTGCGCGTGATCTGCGACTCCTGTAAGAAGCCTGTCCGCTACACTCCGGAACAACTTGAGGCCAGCGGCATGGATACTCCGGAATGGCGTGAGTTCACCTTCTACGAAGGAGAAGGCTGCATTGAGTGCGCCGGGACCGGCTACAAAGGTCGGACGGCGATTCATGAACTGCTCGACCTCACTGATCGTATCCGCGAACTCATTCTGGAGAAGAAGCCGACATCGGAAGTACGGAAAGCGGCGCGCGAAGAAGGCATGCGCTTCCTGCGCGAGTCGGCATTGGCCAAGGTTCGATCAGGAACGACCACGCTGAAAGAAATCAACAAAGTCACGTTCATCGAGACATCGAGATAGGCATGGCGCGCAATCGCATTCCCAAACCGAGACTCGCGTGCGAGATTACTCCGCTAGGCGTAATGGCAGCGCGCGCCAAATCCGATGGCAGCCGCCTGGATGTACACACCTGGCGAAAGCTGGAGCGGGATCTTGTGCGGCCATCCCTCAGTCCTGGAAATATCGCCGATCCCGCCAGTCTGACGCAGACGATCGAAAGCGCGTTATCGGCTGTTGGAGGCCGCAAGCGCGACGTAGTCGTTGTGCTGCCCGACGCGGCGATTCGCGTGTTGCTGCTCGATTTCGATACGCTTCCCGAGAAGACGGCTGAAGCCGAACCCATCATTCGATTCCGTTTGCGGAAATCGGTGCCATTCGACGCCGACCATGCCGCTCTCTCGTTCCAGAGTTATCGAAAAGATGGAACGGTGAAGGTGCTGGCGGCCGTTTGTCCGCGAGAAGTATTGAATGAATACGAGTGTGTCATTCGGGGTGCAGGCTATGAACCCGGAGTGGTCCTGCCATCCACATTAGCGGCGCTCAGCGCGATTGAGGCGGAACGTCCAACGCTTCTGGTGAAGGTAGATGGAAACTATATTTCCGTAGCCATTGCTCAAGGCAACGAAATCATCTTTTACCGCGCGCTCGACGCTTTGCCGAGTCGGACGGGGACCGAGATTGCCAACGAGGTGTATCCCTCGATCGTCTTTTTTGAAGATAACTATTCCGCCAAGATCGAACATATCTTCCTCATTTCGTCGTCCTTCGGTGAGGAGCTAGCGCAGGCATTGCAGGAGCAGACGGGCATACGGCCGGAAAGCCTCGATTCGGGAATCGACGCAGGCGAGAGTCTTTCCGGAGACGGAATTCCCAGATCGGCATTGGCCGGAATCGCTGGAGTGCTTACCCGCCCATGAAGATCGCCGTTAATCTGGCCTCTCGTCCCTATGAGGACGAAGGACAGTTCTATCGTCAGTGGGGAACAGCGCTTGCGTTGGCGGCGTTGTTTACCGCTGTCATGGTCTTTATTTCCGTCCGGCACTACCAGAACGCGCAGCTGGAATGGGAGAGTGCCCGACAGACTCAGGGCAAGGTGGATGAGCTCAAGAAGGAATCGGCGATGGCGCAGCAGGTTCTGGCGCGTCCGGAGAACAGGGGGACGCGCGATGAATCGCAATTTCTGAACAGTGCCATTTTGAGAAAATCGTTTTCCTGGACGAAGCTGATGGAGGACATGGAAAAGGTCATGCCCGCCGGGCTGCGGGTCACCTCCATCGCTCCGGTGATGGATCAGCGAAATCGGTTCACGCTAAAGATCGAAGTAGAGGGCGAAAGCCGCGATACGGCCGTCGAACTTCTGCGGAATATGGAGAAGTCGCCGCACTTCCGCTCTCCCCAGCTGGCGGTCGAAACGCACACTAAACTCGGAGAACAGACCGGTGTAAGGTCCGACATTGTCGCGTCGTATTTGCCGCATGAGGCGATCGAAGGGGGCGAGTAATGGCGGATCTTACTCGTTCGAGAAAGCGGATCGTCGCTGCGCTGGCAGTGCTCGCCTGTATTGATGCCGCTGCGGTGATCTATCTGCTGCTACCACTGCGCGGAGCGGCAGCTCAACCTGCTCAGGTACAGCAGCAGGCCGAGGAAGAATATCGTCAGCTTAGCCAAACCACTGTCCCTCTGCGAGGCATCGATCAGAAGTTGGCGCAGGCGCAGAAGGACGATAGCCACTTCCTGCAGAATCGGTTGCCCAGCCGCTACTCTGATGTGGTTGCCGAATTGGGAAAGCTCGCAAACGCGAATCACATACGCATCACAGGTGTGAATTACAAGACGGATCCTGGGCAGCTCAACAGTATCGAAAATTTGGAGATTCATGCTGGGCTTGCTGGCCCGTATGTCAACATCGTGAAATTCATGAATGCGGTCGAGCGCGACAAGATGTTTTTCATTATCGATAGCGTTGGCTTGACGGGGCAGAAATCTGATAGAGGCGCGAGCAAGGGCGACGTCCAGCTTGATATGAAGCTCGACACATATTTGCGTATTTAGCACTGATGAAAGTTGGAGCGGAAAACAAAAAAGAGCTCTACGCCATGCTTGCGCTCATGGCGATTGCGGTGGTGTTTCTTGTGCGCCTGCTTTTTTCGTACGGCTCTCCGAGTCCGAGCGTTGACCCTTCCGTTCACAATGCGGTACCGGTCCAGCCGGAAGCAGCGAATTCGCGCGGGGGCCCTAGGGGTAAGTCGGCAGCCCCGCTAGACCCGACGCTGCGTACTGATCTGTTGAAGAACAGCGAGGCTGCGGAATATAAGGGCAGCGGACGGAACATCTTCGAGGCGCAAGCGACGCCTCCGCCGATCGTTCAGCCAACTCATACAGTGGTAAAAACCGAGGTGCCGGTTGGCCCGCCGCCTCCTCCGCTACCGCCACCAATCCCGCTCAAGTTTTTTGGCTTTGCCAATAAGCCGGGCGAAGCGAAAAGCATTTTCCTGGCGAATGGCGATGCCGTTTTTATTGGCCGCGAGGGGGACATCGTGAATCGCAGATACAAGATTCTGCGTATTCAAAGCAATCAGGTGGAGATCGAAGATGTCCTCAACAACAACCGCCAGACCATCCCATTGACGCAGGGCTGAACCATGCGCAGTAGTTATTCAATGCGGCGAACTGGCAGCCAGGACGGCTACGTGCTGCTGGCTATTTTGTTTGCGCTGACTTTGCTGGTCATCGCGCTCAGTGCGGCGGCGCCACGGGCAGCAAAGGCCATTCAGAGACAGAAGGAAGCTGAGCTGATCCGCCGCGGCGACCAGTATGCACTCGCGATCCGTCGCTTCTACAAGAAGTTCGGGCGCTATCCTTCTGATCTCGACCAGCTCGAAAATACAAACAATATCCGCTTTCTGCGCCGCAAATACCTCGATCCCATTACGGGAAAGGATGACTGGCAGCCGATTCAGTTTGGCCAGGCGAGGCCTCCGACCGGCTTCTTTGGGCAGAAGATCACAACTACCGGCGGTATGAGTCCGTCCGGACCAGGGCTGGGGCCATCGACGATCGGCACTGGCCTGGGCACCTCTTCGAACCCTGCTTCGTCAGCCACATCTGCGACTGCGCCAAACACCTCAGCACAAAGCACGTCTGCTGCGACTTCTAGTTCTGCGACAGGAATTTCTTCGACCAGCCCGACTGGAACCGCAGGAAATCCGCTTTCGACGGATCAGC